>DAOWOO010000103.1 GCA_030642025.1 Candidatus Zixiibacteriota bacterium
CACATTTCAGTCTGAACCAATATGGCGGCGTTCCATATTTTCCGATTAAACGGGAACAATTTCGGTCTATGTTACTGTTATGGTGAGCAAACCGAATAAACAAGGCAATTACAGGAGAAAAAGATGTTCAGAAAAACAACCGCTCTGATTTTGGCACTCGCATTTCTGCTTGGCCCCAGCATCTTTGCCGGCGTTAAAGGCGAGTATAAGATCTTCTCGGGCACTCTCAGTTGCCTCGGATGCGATCTTAAAAAAGCCGTGGGTGCTCATGCCCAGTGCAGTATCTATGGCCACACCCATGCCCTCAAACTTGATGACGGCAGATATATCTCGTTCATGGAGAATGACAACTCGGCCGATCTCATCAAGGGGGAAAAATGGCACGGCAAAAAGGTGAAGGTGCACGGTGTCTATCTCACCCAGGCCAACCTGCTCGATGTTGAGAGTTTTGAAGTTGAGGGGAAAAGCTACGGATGGTGTGAGAAACATAAGCGTATGGATCAGTGCCATGTGAAGATGTTCCAAGAATAGAAATCCTTTCAGGACATAATCATACTTAAAAAGAGGGAGCTTAAAAGCCCTCGGTCGTACGACCGAGGGCTTTTATATTACTTTTATCAAATTAAATTGACCTAACCGGCATGTCGGCCGGGTTGTCAATTAAGATATTTTCCTTTATGGAAAACACTTCGGCATATTTCACGCCAACCATATGTCCGTACTGCGCAGCGCTGATTGTCATAAACTCGAAAATATCAACACCCGGCTTGAATATCTCCTTTGACTGCGCCGATCCGTCGAATTGCGAACGGTACGCCCTGACCGCCTCCAGCTTGCGCTCGAATTGATCGGTGATATCGACAAAAAAGGAATGCCTTACGTCACGAAATGATGATGAATAAATAATCTTATAAGGCCGGTGCGGTTCGCCTTCGAGCTGAAGCTTCTTCAATCCGGCCAGAAAACAGGCATCATATCCCAATTGCATGGCATACAGGTGATCGGGATGGCGTTGAACCCAGTAAGGCAGGACAACCAGTCGGGGTTTAAACTGCCGAATCACCCGCGCAATTTTCAGCTTGTTTTCACGCGTCACCTCGACACCGGCATCGGGAAGCCCCAGATTGCCCCGCCAGTAGAGACCCATAATTTTGGCGGATTTCTCGGAATCCCGCTGGCGCTCCTTGGCAGTCCCCCTGGTACCCATCTCTCCCTCTGTCAGATCGAGAACGCCGACCTTTTCGCCCTGATCGACAAGTCTTATAATAGTCCCGCCGCAGGTTATTTCAACATCGTCGCGATGCGCCGCAATCGCCAGAACATCAAGAGCCGAATCAGACACCGAGTATCTCCTGATAGTACTGTTCATACTCGCTGATTATCCTGTCGGCATTAAACCTTTCATCAGCAAGAGTATGGGCTTTTTCCCTGAAGAGAGCATGCTTTTCTTTATTTTGCAGAAGCTCCAGCGCCGAATCGGCCATTGCCGACGTATCCCCCACCTGGTGCAGGTAACCGTTGACGCCATGTTCGATTACCTCAGTCAAACCGGTGCCGGATGTACTGATTACGGGGACACCACAGGCCAGGGCTTCCAGCGCCGCCAGCCCGAATGACTCTTCTTCGGACGGCAACAGGAAAATATCGGACAGCCGCAGGACCACCTCCACCCGGCTCTGATTGCCGAGAAATTTTACTTTATCGGTAAGTCCCTTTTTATTGATCTGTCTCCGAGCCAGAACGGCATCGGGTCCCTCGCCGATCAGCAGAAGCCGGGCGGGCACTTTCATTTGAATCTTATCGAAAATATCGATTACATCAATCAGTCTCTTGACCGGACGGAAATTTGAAATATGTGAAATAATAAACTCATCCGGATTGGCGAGATAATTTCTTTTACAGCACGGATCATCGCCGGGATTAAACCGCTCGCTGTCGAAGAAATTATGAATCACTCTTATCTCCTTGGAGATTTTGAATTCCCTTACGGTTTCGTCGGCCAGGTATCGGGATACCGCGGTTATGCCGTCGGAAGCATTAATTGAAAACCGGGTGATATCATAATACGACGGGTCCGACCCCACCAAAGTAATATCAGTACCATGCAGGGTGGTGATAATTTTCGGCCTAGTGCATTCAATCAGTTGTTTGGCCAGAAAAGCACAGGTGGCATGAGGAACGGCATAGTGAACGTGCAGAATCTCCAGGCCATAGTGGGAGATTACCTCGGCCATTTTGGTCGCCAGGGCCAAAGTGTACGGCGGATGCTTGAACAGGGGGTAAGCCGTGGTCTCGACCTCATGAAAAAAAAGATTCTGCTGATAGACATCCAGCCTGAACGGCAGAGCATAACTGATAAAATGCACCTGGTGCCCGCGCTCAGCCAGTTTACGGCCCAGTTCAGTGGCAACGATACCGGAACCTCCGGCAACCGGATAACAGGTAATACCTATTTTCATTTTATTCTTTGAATCCGGAAAGGTATATCATTTTGTGGTCGGCACTATCATAATTCAAATTATTGATAATGTAATCCACCACCCCGAATCCGTACTTGGATATATAGTAGTTGATATTGTATGACCGCTCCTGAAGGTTGTGATACGGGAAAAGAGCCGCCACCAGCCGGTATATCTGGTTGCGTGTATCTTTCATACGTTTTTTATGCTGGTCGAATACTTTCTTTTCAAGAGCATTCAGCGCAAAATCAACCTTGCCGAACGTCTGTTCGGTCATCGGCTTCAGAACCGGGTCAAAATCCACAATAAGCTTGGCCATGGTTTTATAATCGTCACCGATCTTATCTCGTAATTGCTTGAGCTTCGCTTCGGTCTCCTCCGGGAAATAGCCGCCCAGGAGTCGGTTTATCAGAAGCTCGACGTCATCGGCAATATCCTCAAGGCTCAAGCCATGACTCTCCATAAGCTCCTCTTGCCGATGTTCGACAATAGTTGCGGATGGCCGAGAGCAATAGTACGGCTGAGTCAGTTTGAATAGCTTGAACAACCGGCCAATCTGGCAAAAATAGGCGATTTCTGACGGCCCTCCGACATGAGCCGCCACCGGAAATAAATATGACTGCCAGATTGGGCGAGTCAGTACATCGGGAGAAAATTTCTCCGGATTGCGCTCGATAAGATCAAGAAGACCTGGAAGTCCGACCATCTTATCGCCGACGACAAATGATTCATCGGCGTAATGGATTGGCTTTCGGGCCGGATCATGATAAAACAGGTGCACCGCCGTGAGTTTTTTCTCGGCCTGGATATGGTAGCCATCCATTTCCAGCAGAGTATCGGTCTGTTCCAGAATTGTTTTTGCAGTGAAATACTGCTCAACTATTCTCTGAAAAAACCGGCGTGAGCGCATTTTGACCTCCGGGTCGGCCGGCGAGAACATTACCAGACCCAGATCAGGAAGAATATTATTCAAATGCCTGGCGAAGGCATCGACCATACTCTCACCCGGAGCGTAGGCCTTGAAAAGACGATCATACAACTCATCGGTAAAATCGGAAACGCCAAAGACTTCCCTGGTCTTTTTGATATATGCGCTATACGCTTCTTTATTATCAAAAACAATCTCCGAGGCGGGGACTCCTTTGCCGGGAGCCGCATCGTAGATCAATTTACCTGCCGAACCATCCTTTTCAAAATAATGAAAACGGTTTATCTCGGCAAAGTCATGATCATCGGAGGCCAGCCAAAAAACCGGTATGACGGGACGGCCCAGCTCTTTTTGAAGTTTCTCCGCCATTTTGACAATGCCAGCCGCCTTGTACAAAGTAAACAGCGGACCGCCGTACATTCCCACCTGCTGTCCGGTGAATACGCAAACGGCATTGCCCCGGCGCAATTGCTCAATTACCTCAAATGTTTTTTCACCGGCCTTGAAATGCTTATTCTGGCGGTTAAGTATCTCGCAGAGAATATCCCGGTCAAACGGGGTATCGACTACCTTTGGCGCCGCATCACCGGGCGACGCTGTCAGCAGGTATTTTTGAAGTTTACTGTCGCCGTTTAAAAAATCGACGTACAAATTACTGTATTTAAACCTGTTTCCCTGCGGCATGGGTTGATTCAACACCTTCAACGACATCTTCTTTCACCTTTATGGTTTCCCGACCCATAAAATAAGCGACGATATCATCAATCACGGTATAGACCACCGGTACAACTATCAGGGTCAGAAGCGTCGAACTGGTCATACCGCCGATTACCGCCCTGGCCATCGGCGCCCGGAATTCAGCCCCGGGCCCGATACCGAGCGCGATTGGTAAAACGCCGAAAATAAGCGATATCGACGTCATAAATATCGGCCGTAAACGGATCGGGCCGGCAATAAGGATTGCCTCTGTCCTATTTATACCACGATAACGATTCTGTTTTATGAAGTCAATAAGAAGAATAGCGTTCTTGGTTACAAGTCCCATCAGCATTATAATTCCGATCAAAGACATGATCGAAATCGATTCTCCCGTAAGAATAAGCATCAGGATAGCGCCGACAATCGCCAGGGGAAGTGAAAACATGATCGATAACGGGTCGAAGAATGATTCAAACTGCGACGCCAGAAGCAGGTAAATAAATATAATCGCCAGCAAGAGCGCATCGAACATGTACCCGAACGACCCTTCCTGCCATTCCGCTTCGCCGACCTTACTGATATAATAACCGGGCGGTAGCTGCATTTCGGAAACCTCGCTGAACACCTGCTCCATAACCGTTCCGGCAAAAGCGTCCGTAATCACATTGGCACCGACCCGAACCTCGCGCATACGGTCGTACCGGTTGTATTCACCGATAGCCGTGGTTTTATTGAAGGATGCAACCGTCGAAAGCGGAACCAGGTAATTACGCCGTCCGGTTATTTCCTCATCACTCTCAACCAGCAACCGCCCGACCTGATTGGTATTGGTGCCATCCTCTTCCCTGAGACGGACCCTGACATCATACTCTTTGTCAGCTTCTTTAAACCTGGTTACCACATCGCCCTCTATCAAACTGCGTACCGTCATGCCTATCTGGTAAATGTTTATTCCCAGATCATTGGCCAGTCCTCAATCAATTGAAACTTGCAGTTCCGGCTTACCTTCCTGAAGTGAGTTGGTAACGTCCACCGCCCCGGGAGCGCGCCGGAACATATCTTCCACATCGTAGACTATTTCAGTCAAAATATCTAGATCAGGTCCTCTGACTGAAAGAAGCGCCTGCCGATTGCCCCCGCCCTCTTCCTGTTGTACGGTCACCGCGTACTTGATACCGGGATACGAGGCCATAAGATTTCTTGTGCTGTCTATCATTTCCTGCGCTGATAACGGCCTTAAATCCTGATCCACCAGTTTGACGAAAATTGAACCTTCATTAACAGGATTTTGGCCTGCCCCGATAGTGGTAAATAACAGGTTATACTGGTTCTCAGAAACAATTTCCGAAATGTGGGCAGCAGATGTCTTTGTTCAGTGTCAAGAGATAGTCTCATCTGCCCCAGCGTTTGAATTTTAACGGAAAATCTTTTTGAGAACTCCTATATGTTTCACTTTTTTGAAATATTCTATTTTATTTTGAAACTAACAGAGCTAAAGCCACTTTTTTCGTTTGAAAAAACCGACCATGATAATCGTGATAATTACCACGATTACCCAGAAGAGAACGTAGCCATATTCCCAATCCAGCTCCGGCATGAACCGGAAATTCATCCCCCACAGGCCGACCAGAAAGGTCGGCGGCATGAGAATAACGGTAAAGATGGTAAGGACCTTGATGATTTCGTTGGTTTTGGTGGAGACGCTGGAAAAATATACCTCCAGCGCCGAGATAAGCATATCTCTATG
>DAOWOO010000424.1 GCA_030642025.1 Candidatus Zixiibacteriota bacterium
ATTGGTTTTGCCGCATCCGTTGGGGCCGACCACGGCGGTAACTCCCGGTGTAAGCCTGACTACTGTTTTATCGGGAAATGACTTAAAGCCTAAAAGTTCCAGTCTTTTTAAATACACAATGCCTCCGGTGCGTTATTCAGCGGTTTCATCCATGGCGGCCGGTTGAGGAGGATGCCTGAGCCGGTCAACCGTAGCGATAATCGATTTGTAGATATTCTTTTCATCCCGAAGGAATCTGGTTTTAACCTCGAGATTGTAATAAGGCGATCCCAGGTGATTCCCTTTTCCGATGCGGATCGCCTCCGGAAATGATAAAAGCACATATTGAGCAAAGTAATTTGTATACAGGTTTAAATCAAAGAGAATGTCGAATTTCCTCTCTTTGAGCGAAGCCATATATGATTTTTTCGGCAAGCCGCTCCAGGTCAGATGTTGCGATGTCGGGGTCATGATCCGGTAACCCTTGCGTGGGAAAATATCGTAGACCGAGCTCCCGGGTGATGCCAGAAGGTATATTTCGCTGTCGGCAAAGGCTCCCGACAGGTTGGGCAGCAATTGTCTGATAATAGTCAACTCTCGCTGCCGGGCAGGAAGACATACCAGAACATTGGATGGTTGGACAAGGTCACGGGGAATTGATATTTCCCCGGGGGTGCACTTCTTTTTAAGAAAAAACAGCTTGTTTCGTGCAATTATGTCTTTAAGGCGTGACAACGATGCTATCCTCAGGTTGATAATAAAAGTCGCTTTTATTATCCCGATTAATTTCACGCTCCATAACCGGTCGGCCGCGGCGTGACAGGGAGCGGAGAAGAGTATCATTGATTTTCAGCATAATCCCATCAGGGTTGCCTATGGAGATAATAAAATTATCATATGCCGTTAATGACCGGCTATTGCCGCTGACCAGATTTCGATTTAACACCGTATCACCGTCGGCCTTGACATAAATCCAGCAGGAATCGAAAACCTGAATATTCAACCGCATCGGCGGCAATAGCGGCAATACAGGATCGGTTGATTCAGGCTCAGTTTCAGGGATAACCAATGAGGCAGTATCGATAGTACCGGAAAGCTCTGTTTTATTATCAACCGCTGATTCAATCACCGAAGAGCCATATACTTTTTCAGGCGGTGATTCCTGTTCGTCGTCCCCCGACGATAAGGCAATGAGAATAATAATAAAAACCGCGGCGACAATCGCAGCCAGCCAGATGCCGATTTTAAGAAAGGACGGCTCGTGAGAGTTGGACTTGGCTTTGCCGTTCGGGGTTGCGGCAGGAATAGCTTCGGCAATGTCCTCGGTGTTTTCATCGGTTTGCGGCGGTGGCTCGATGCCAAAGAGGTCATCGACATCAAAGCCGAGTTCCCGTGCATACGACCGTGCAAACATATTGTAGTACACTCGTGACGGAAAAGCGCCGATATCGGCTTCCTCGATGGCCGTCAAGTACGTTATTGAGACCTTGGTTTCCTCGAAAATATCTTCAAGGGTCAATTTGCTTTCGAGCCGGGCTTTTTTAAGCTTCGCTCCGATGTCCTTAAGTTCATCCGGCATATGTGTTTATTCCATTAATAATTTATCAGCCAGATGCTCCACCAGCATCATGGGTAAACCGATTACAGTATCTAAATTACCTTCGTACCTGTCAACTAAAAAACCGCTCCCGTCCTGTATTCCGTAAGCTCCTGCCTTATCCATCGGCTTGCCGCTGTCGATATATTCCCGGAGTCGGTCATGGTTGACTGGTTTGAAAAAGACTTCAGTTGTTTCATAACCACTGACCATTTTTCTTCCGACGCCTCCGAGCGCCACAGCAGAGCAGACCGTATGGCGGTTGCCTGCCAGTCGGGTAAGCATTTTTATGGCGTCTTCCGGCGATTCCGGTTTGCCCAGAATTTCCCCCCCCAGGATCACGATAGTGTCGCACCCGAGAATGACGACATCAGCAGGGGCCTTTATTGATACAGCCTCGACCTTTTTCTCGGCCAGCAGGGTAGCTAACCGGAAGGGATTATGATGGCGATTGTTATTCTCGTCGACATTAGGAACGATTTGGGTGAATTCAACACCGGCTTCATTCAGGATTTTCACC
>DAOWOO010000036.1 GCA_030642025.1 Candidatus Zixiibacteriota bacterium
CTGAGGTGACAACACGGATCGACGGCATCAATGATTTTACCAATTCGATCGTATCATCCGTGGAGTTATTGTCAAAAATAATAATGTCGCCATTGACACCGGACATCTCCCGGGTCAGCGTTTCCAGGCAGTCTATGATATACTTGGCCGAATTATAAGTCACGACAATAGCCGTGACTTCCGGATTCAAATCAGAATCGGGGTTTAATTCAGCTTCCCGAGTATCGACATTAACCTTAGGTACCATACCTTCCATATTGCCTCGCGGACAATTTTCTTCGACATCTTCGATGCACCCATTTGCCGATCGATAAAAATAATCGGGATTTCCTTTATCGAGAATCCCCTCTTCCACACGCGCATCGACATTTCTATCTGAAAAATATATCCATTTGATTTTATTGAAACAAGATCAATCGTTTCCAAAACATTACGGCGAAAACATTTAAATCCGCCGGTTCCGTCACGAACCGGAAGCCCGGTAATAATCCGGGTATACATATTAGCGAAGTAGGACAACAGCAGCCGGCTTATCGGCCAGTTAACCACATTGACCCCCGATATATAGCGGGAACCCAGTACCAGATCATACTCTTCTATGGCTTTTAGAAAATCGGGGATATATTCGGGACCGTGGGAAAAATCGGCATCCATCTCGAACAGGTAATCATATTTTTTTTTAATTCCCCACTGAAACCCGGCAATATAAGCCCGTCCCAATCCTTCCTTTTTCTCTCGATGCAGGATATTAATCCGTGTGTTTTCAGAGGCCAGCCGGTCAACGATCTGCCCGGTGCCGTCAGGAGAGTTGTCATCGACCACCAGGACATCAATACGGTCATCCTGCTTGAGAACAGCATCGATAATCCTCTCAATATTCTCTTTTTCGTCGTATGTCGGGAATATGATCAGGGCTCTTTTGCGGTCACTCATGCGGCTTTCGACGCTCTCTTTCGGTCTTTCCAATATACTACCATATAACCTAATAGTATAACCATCACGCCCAGCAGAGTCAACAAGGTTACCAGCCGGGCCAGATTATTCCGTGACCTGTTATACCGGAAAACAATCGTTTCTGTTCCCGCCGGAACCGAAACCGCCTGAAATGACCCGAAAGCGCGCATAACATCGGTTTTGTTGCCGTCGATAAACGCCTCCCAGGCAAAGTAGTAATTATCCGTTAAAACCAACAGGCGGTTTCCGGGTGAGTTGACCCTGATCGCAACCGAGTCGACGGCATAAGAGACAATCTCGGCGCTCCCGGACAATGAATCGGTCGGATCAGGCTCAATTGACGGCTTTTCCTCAAGAATAACCTCTTTTAACGGATTAACTTTTCCAGCCAGTACCATGGGATAAATATCTTCCCGGTTGGGTACGATCCGGTAACCGCTCGTCAAGAATACTCTCGGCAACGCGTTATTATTCTGGTAAATCGTCATACCGCCGAACTGCCGTAATTTCATAAGCGAATCCGGACCGAAAGCGGTCGGCATGATTTTCTGCTCGGAAGACACGATAATATATTTCGCACCTGTCAGGTTGAGAAAATTCGGATTTGATTTATTGGATACCGCCGGGCCGCCCAGCAAATCATCATACCACCGCAGTTGGTTGCCGTGATAACCGGTTACCACCTCCACTCCGAAGAATGGCAGATAGTCGGCCGGCAGAACGCCGGTATTGAGCACCCGGTAATGTCCCGGAAGACCGCTTATATAATCAGTCATGGCATTCTCGGTAAACTGCCGGGTATAGTCGAAAGTCTTGATAAAGCGGGAGTCGAAACGCATTCCGTCAATCATGGCCAGAAGCGGCACGGCGGCCAGAATGATAACACCGGCCCGTTTTGACAGATAGAGAAACACTGCTCCCGATGTCAGCGCGGTAAGAAAAGCGACAATCCAGAAACCGCTTTGAATATTGGGAAGATTCATCAAGGCCAGGTTCCATTTGGTGTATCCCTGACCCACCGGCGTGGTGGCGATATCGCCATAAAAGATGGAACTGTATAATGACAGAATCGACTCCCCGGCCGCCGAAAACAGGAGGGCAAACAGCATCAACGTCCCCGGTACCGCTACCAGATAAATATACAGCTTTCTTCGAGCGACAGAATTAAGTTCTCGACCTTTGTCGACTATAAACTGCAGGCCGTAACCGGCCAAAAGCGTGACGCTGAAAAGAAAAACAAACATAATGGTTGATGGTGCGCGAAGTGATTTCACATTAGGTATCAGATAATAGAACAGTCTGAAAATCGGGGTAGTCCCGCCCAAGGCGTAGATAAAGGCGAAAATCGCCAGCCCTCCGAAAAAATAAGCCTTGCGCTTCTTTGAGAAAAAGAAACCCACCAACGCCAGGAATAAGGGAATCACGCCGGCATATTCCGAGTTATCCTTGAAAAAGTTCTTGCCCCAGTAGTAATTTCCCTCGCCGCTGTTGGTTCCGCAAAACTCCGGGACAACCATGGAGATCGCCTCCTCCTCATTCATCGACCATGAAATGGCCCAGTCGTAACCCTTTTTGGTGTCGGCCCGGGGCGAATATTCGGTAGTATAAATATACCCCGGATAGAACTGCACGGCAGAAATCAAGAGGCCGATTATGACGGCATATGCCAGAAGCGCCCCCGGCTTGATAACGGCCGCGACCGATTTTGTCTCTTTGAACAGTATTATCAACCGGTATGCGCCATACAACGCAATTGCCCAGAGTGAATAATATGAAAGCTGCGGGTGCGGGCTGAGGATAATGACGCCTATCACCAATCCCAGCAGGGTAAAATTGAGTAGCGGTTTTCGCTCGAAAGCACGATCCAGAAACAGCATGGTCAACGGGAAAAGAGTCGTTACAAAAATCTTGCCGTCATGCCCCGGCGCTACCAGCGAGACCAGGTACCCACTGAACATATAAGCCAGGGCCGCAAAAGTCGCGGCCAGCTTCCCCAACCGGAACTGCCGGGCGGTGCAATACATGAAAATACCGGCCAGGAAGATATGTAATACCAGGTTGATACCGAGCATTCGGTAGAAATTCCCGAAAAATTTCAAAACCGACAGGGGATAGAAAATATCGCCGTGGAAAGCGTCAATAAAAGGCATGCCGCCGAAAATGTACGGATTCCACATCGGCACCGAACCGTGCAGCTTAACAAATTCCACATAGAAATGACGAAAGAAAATCCCGGCATTGATAGTATCCGAGCCGTGAAGCATTTTGTCGGAAAAAATAAACGCCCGGAAAAGGATCACGACCGCAATCAGCATGATCACGGCCAGTATGGGGAAATAATACGGGATTTTTTCCGGGTCAAACCCGACACCGCGCGGTTTTATGGTCGGTGCGGATCTGGATGATTTCCTTTTTTTGCTCAAATCACGAAACTCCAACCTGTCTGGCGTGAATAATCAACGGCCGGGAAACCGATCATTGCTCCGGTTTTTTAATTTCAATCAGACAGCCAAGCTTTTTGCGTATATCGGCTGTTTCCTCTTTAAGAGAGGCGAGCGCTTCGGCCAAGAAACCGAGAATGAAAAGCCCCATACCAACCCCGGTCAGAAGCAATATCAAATAAAGGTAAACGCGCTGTCCCTGTTCCAGCACAAAACGCAGGTAGAAGGCATACAGCCCCACCAGAAGCGCCAGCGCGAAGAACATCGATCCGGCAAAGCCAAAATATAGAAGCGGCTTTTTAAGAAAAGTCAGTTGCGCCTTGACCGCCAACATATCGAGAATACCCACCGGAATCCGCCAGAATGAGAATTTTGATTCACCCCATTGCCGTTCATAAAGGGGAACTTTTACTTCGGCTATCCGCCGCCCCTTGTCGGCCGCCATGACGACTATATATCTGTGCCAATCCTTGCGCAGAAATATATCCTTGAGGATATCAGCCTTGAACGCCTTGACCGAATTCAGATCATGCACTTTCAGGCTGAATATCCTGCGTGAGAGATAATTGTAGATCGACGAAACAAAGCGCTTTTTATAAGCGCCCTGTTTCCAGCCGGTAGAGACATCGGCTCCCTCGAAAATCGGCTGTACCAGGGTTGGGATATCCTCCGGGCGGTATTGCAAATCGGCCGGATAGAAAACATAAATGCCGCCGGTCGCCGCGGCGAAGCCGGTTTGCAGCGCCTCGGTCAGACCGAGATTATACGGATGCCGGACACACTTGATGAAAGAATGGTTTTCCGCGGCTTTTAACATTTTTTCATAAGTCCTGTCGGTGGAACCGTCATCGACAAAAACCAATTCATAATCCCGGTCGGTTTTCTCAACCATATCCGCAAAAAGCCGGGCAAACTCCTCGATATTCCCTTCTTCGTTATATCCGGGAACTATGACCGATATCAGATTATTCAATTCCGGAAGTATCCTCCCTTTTTAGTAATTGATCGACCTTATTGACCAGAACATTTGAGGTCGGATTGTATTTTCGCGCCAAATTCAATTGTTCAACACCCTGAGTATAATACTCAATATTATTGGTTTTACCAAACCACCTAATATAGAGTTCACCGAGTTTATAGCGCAAGTGAAAATCTGTCGGGGAAAACTCCACCGCGCGCCGAAGGAATTGCTCAGCGACCTTCATTTCTCCCCGTTTGGCGGCATCTATGGCCACCACCAGGTTGGCCGTGGAATTCTCCTGATGCAATTTAAGATAGTGGTTCATATAAAGAGCCGTAGAATCATAATCCTCGCGCGCCTTATACAGACGAACCATCTCAAAATCGGACATATGATAATGATCGGCCCTGACATTGCCGGTAAACCCGGCCACCCGGTACAAACGGACAATCCGGTTGGTAATACGGTACTCGGCAATCAGCGGCGCCTTTTCCAAAATGTCGGGATAATTCTCACGGGCATATTCCTCGTTGGAGGCGTCAAGTAAAAGATGAGTAATCGGGTAACGTCTGAAAAAGGCGGTGTCGACATTGGCCACCCCGAACATATGGATAAGATTCCGTAACCGGGTATCCTGAGTCAGACGGGCGGCATACGGCCCCGAAATAACCGCTTCCGGTGAGACAATACTCTCAAGGTCTTTCGAGGCCGACCTTGAACAATACGAGGCGGTCGCTGACCACCCGGCATACCTGATAATACCGGGCATTACCGCGCCAAGTAATACCGGCACAATAATGATGTACTTTAAAACAGATGGAAGGATAAGTGATCCCCCGCGGAAAACATGGCCAAAGAGTATGAATCCAACCGTTATTATAACCGAGATAACAAGAACCGCTGTTCCGTAATCATTGTAGGCGTTGAACTTCGACGATGCCTCGGTTGCTTCTGCAAGCAGTTGAAAGACCGGAATTGACACCCAGGCCACAAGTAGAACGGGAAACAATATCGGCGTTCGGGACGGAAATGTCATTCGCTTTGATCTGATAATGCGTGATACGGCATAACCGGCCAGGGCGCAGATCGGGTAAATCATCATAGTGGTATAACGCAACGGGCGGTAATTCCAGATCATAAGTGCGCCGAATGAAGCCAGCACCAGCACAATCATAAAAAGAATGCCCGGATTGATCCCGCCCAGCCTGTTTTTCCATCCGTCAACCGTAGTTCCCCGGAAGAAAAAGACGGCAATCACTCCCCAGCACAACATGGCGGGCACAACCATTCTTTCAAACAATCTGCTGGTGGCGCCGAACGAAAGGTATTTATACAGGAAGTAATCAACTGACATCAACGCTTTGGGCATCCCGTAAAGGCCTAACGCCTGCTCCTGAAGATACCCCTC
This sequence comes from Candidatus Zixiibacteriota bacterium, assembly GCA_030642025.1. Taxonomy (GTDB): domain Bacteria; phylum Zixibacteria; class MSB-5A5; order GN15; family PGXB01; genus DAOWOO01. The sequence continues at coordinate 5,765 of DAOWOO010000036.1, forward strand.
GACGGAGGCTGTCATGGGACGGTAGCTGTAAAAATACCAGAAGACAAGCAATGCCAGAAAAGCGGCGGTAAAGGCCGCATATTTTCGAATAAATGGCTTTAATTGTTTCCGGTAATCATGAAAATACTCATACACGGCAAAGCATAAAACCGGCGCCAGGTAAACCAGGCCGATCATTTTGCCGAAAAATATCCCCACCGCCAGGAATAATCCGGACAAAACCGGAGTGACTATTTTACCGGGACGAATCAGGAGAAAAAACGACAGGGCCGCAAAAATATTCATGCTGTTTTCAAGAAAAGGATACCGCCCGAAAAATACCTGGTTGAAATCAAAGGCAATAAAAAACAGAAAAACCAATGCGGCGGCATTACCAGCCAGACGGCGCAAGGCGAAATAGTACAGAATTATCGTGGAATATGAAAACAATAAGCCAACTATATTTGCCTGTATATATCCGGTGCCGATCAGGGAGAAAACCAGGTATGATAAAAGTGTCGTCGATGATTTCAGGAAGAAAACCAGCCGGAAATCCCTGAGCGGGTTCAGATCACCCCAGAGAACCAGATTCCTCGCAAAGGAAATATACTGGGCCGGATCGGTAAAGGCGGCCGTGCTGTAAGACAGGTTGAACGGCGGATCGGCGCTCAACTGATTTACCCGAAGAAACAGAGCCAGACCGGCAAGAATTGCAAAGATAACCGCTTCGGTTTTTACCGAAAATATGGTTCTATTATCGGCTGCCAAAAAACTCCCTCATTTTGACGGCAATATACTCAACCTGCGCCGCCTTTAGCCGGGGACACATCGGAAGAGAAAGAACCGTCTCACAAAACCTCTCAGTCACCGGGAAAGCGACTTTTTTCAGACCCGCCTTCTTGTAAGCTTTCTGCTTATGAATCGGAACAGGATAATGTATCAGGGTGCCGATATCATTACGGGAGAGATACTGCTGAAGTTCGTTTCGGACATCGGTTTCGATTACAAACTGATGGTACACCTGGTAAAAGTGTTTGAACTCCTGCGGCAGTTTTATCGGCATACCGGACAGCGCCTCACGATACAGGTCGGCAATATCATTCCGGCTCTGATTCCATTCATCGAGATATTTCAGCTTGACGCCCAACACCGCCCCCTGGATGCCGTCCATGCGCGCATTATAGCCCATATAGTCATGGAAATATTTGCGTTCCGAGCCGTGATCGCGAAGTTTACGGATCTTTTTGGCCAGTTTTTTATTGCTGGTAACAATCGCCCCGCCCTCGCCATATGCCCCCAAGTTCTTGGCCGGATAGAAGGAAAAACAGCCGAGTATTCCGTATGATCCCGCCGGACGATCTTTCAATCTGGCTCCGTGAGCCTGGGCGGCATCCTCGATCACAAACAGATCGTGTTTGTCGGCGATCGCGTTAATCCGATCCATGTCCGCCATAAGACCGTACAGGTGCACCGGGATTATGGCTTTGGTCTTTTTGGTAATCGCTTTTTCGATTTCATCAATATCAATCAACCGGGTAAACGGATCGGCGTCGACCAGAACCGGGGTCGCGCCGGTCTGGACAATGGCCGCCACGGTGGCGATAAAAGTATTGGCGGCGGTAATTACCTCGTCGCCGGGGCCGATTCTTAGGGCCTTGAGCGCCAGAATCAAAGCCGATGTGCCGGAATTGACCCCAATGGCCTCCCGGCAGGCGCAATACTCGGCGAAGGTTTGCTCAAAATGACTGACCGACGGCCCGAGAATATAGGCGGAACTGTCTAATACCTCGGCGATGGCCGCATCAATTTCTTCCTTCAGAGATTGATACTGACCCTGTAAATCAATAAAGTTGACTTTCATAAGTTGTTGCCTTGCCTGTAATTTTCGCAATTATAGCATAGGGTGCGCCCCAAGTCAAGACTTGATCTAAATCTACCCTGAATCGGAGTATCAGGAGAATCTGTCCGGAAAATGAGAGGATAAATCATAAAATCGGGAACTTTATAGTGGACTTATTTGTTCCACTATTACAACGGTTTCAAACCGGTATTAGAGTAGAGACAATCTACCGATTTAATCATTCTCTCCCAGATGGTTAGTTGCTTCCCGCTGAATAAGCGGGGAGTTTTTTCTGCATTATTCTATAATTATTGCCGGAATGTTTATTAAATCCGGGTTAAACATTTTTGTTACCTAAGCGTCATACTGTTATAATGAATCTTTATTTATCTTAAGCTTGAAGGAGGGGAGATGAAAACACTTTTCAGGGCAATGCTTTTCACGATTATCATTATTTTTCCGGGTTTGCCGATTTCTGCGGTAACTGAAGAGAAAGAAGCATTCCCGTCGCCGGATGATTTCGTCGAGCTTGGAATTATGCCGGAGATGATCTACCAGGAAACTCCGATATATCCCGAAACGGCCCTGGAATCGGGAATTGAAGGCACCGTCTGGGTGCAAGCGCTGGTAAAATCCGATGGCGCCGTAGCCATGGTCAGATTATTAAAAACAAGCGGCATTGAATCTCTTGATCAATCAGCGCTGGCGGCGGCACAGAAATGCAAGTATAAGCCGGGATATGCCGAAAAAGACAAGCCAGTCGCCGCATGGGTCAGCTACAGGGTGGATTTTGTCCTTGACAAAGGCAAAACGAAACAGGAGGAAAATCCGACCGATAGATAAAACCGCATTATCAGCCGAATTTAATCCTGCCGGGCATTAGTCGGGAATTATTCGACAACCCCACTACCGTGAACTCCGAAAGGGGTTTCACCGTCATACATATTTAAGGGAAGGGAACGATCATTGAGAGGTCGTCCCTTTCTTTATTGCTTCAATTTCGTAATCATCAGAACCATTTCCAACTCCGGCGGAACCGAAACCAAAGACGAATTTGAAAATTCTATGGAAAAGGCCTCGAAAAATTCGTTCAAGATTACCGGTAATATGCTGGAAGTGATGACCTGCCGGGTCGAGGCCGACGCAGACATCAAAAAGCAAAGCCC
>DAOWOO010000350.1 GCA_030642025.1 Candidatus Zixiibacteriota bacterium
CATCAGGAAGATGGCAAACAGCATGAACATCATAAAATATCCTGTCCAGTGGCCGGTTGAGCCGTATGCCCATGATGATATATCGAACCCGAAATCGACTGACGGGAAGATGTTTGTTGTGAAGACAACCAGCTTACTATCCAGAGGCAGATGTCCTGCTCCCGATGCAATAATTGTGTCTATTTTGTCACCGCCGCCGATTTTAGAACTGAATTGCAATAATTGTACTGCGCGGTAGGCAAAATATGCCATGATAAAACCGCAAACCTTGGCCGCCGCCAGAGAATATACAGTATATCCGGCCCACCGGAAGGGGTGGCGGGTCAATGTAAGAAATGTCTCGAGTATCGAATTGAATGTCTCGCCGTTACGGTCGGCAATGACTGTGACCGGCATAACCAGCACAGAAAAAATAAAAACGAAGATTATCAGTGTCGTGAAAAGAGCTATAATGAAATTGGGGAAGAAAAAGAAGACGGAATAAATAAGCTCTCCAACAAACGGTATTCTCGCAATAAACCCGACCAGCACACCGAGAAGAATTATCAGTAATATAAAAACAGCAATGGCGAGTATTGACAGAAAAAGCTGTAATGATCGTCTGAGGCTGAATTTAATTGCGTCACGAGTTGAGAAAAAGGGATTGCCGCGTAACTCTTCGATATCGCAGGCCGCCACGGCCATTATGCCGATCATAATGGAAAAAATCGCCAGCAAAATGCCCAGAGAGGAGACTATTTGAGCCAGGGACGAGTCGAAGAAAAACAGGTCAAGCGGCGCCAAACCATAAACGGAAAATGTTTCGGCAAATGTCTGTCCATCAATCGCCAGGGCAAGATAAACAAAAATATCATAGATAATAAAAGCGGCCAGTAGATACACCGAGGCGGAGAATATCTTTTTGGCCTTCAAAGCCCGCGCCGGCGTCTGCAGAATGCTTCTGTAATTATACTCGAAGTCGGGTTTCACAACGGCTAATTTGACCCAAATATCGGTTGAAGTCAAGGGTAAAGTTGACCGTCTCGATTGCAAAGCCCTGTCTCCACTTTCTTTGCCAATATTAATATAACATTTGATATTTGCTTTCGACTGCCACGATTGTATAATATTAACTTATGGAAAGATATGATTCTATTCTCGAACTGGTGGACATTGCCTTTGATAACGATACCGGTGTCAGGATATTCGACGGCCTGAATTTCAGCCTGGCTCCCGGCGAAACATCAATAATTGTCGGTCCCACCGGCGCCGGGAAGACATCGCTGGTTGAACTTATAATCGGACACAAACCAATTCGGTCGGGAAATGTCGTTTTGTTTGGAAAAAGACTCAATCCCAAGAATGAATTACTGCTTTCTTCGCTTCGTAAAAAGATCGGAGGCGTAGGGGCAATATTCAAACTTATACCTGATCAGACTGTTTATCAAAATATTGTACTGCCGCTGGTAATTCGTGGAGAAAAGACATCATTTCAGAAAATAAAAGCAGATCGCATAATAGATGAATTCAGTATTCAGTCTATGCAAGGTGATCTCGCCAAAAACCTGTCGCGCGGTCAGGAAACGCTGGTGACCCTGGCCCGGGCTGTAATCGCCGACCAGCCGCTGCTTCTAATCGACGAGCCTCTGGCCGGTCTTGACGAAAAAATGACGGCCGAGATTCAAGAGCGGCTGGGGAGACTGGCTGTCAGCGGACACAGCATGGTTTTGTTAACCACCGGGCAGACCGGGCTCCGGATTCCCGGAGCGTCGGAATATTATCTTAAGGATGGGCGTTTGCAATGAGCAGGTTTTGGTACCCGGTAAGAAAATTTGTCGCTAATATCATCCGCCGGCCGCTGGCCGCGGCCAGCTCATTACTCTCGCTTCTGCTTCTATTGATGCTTTTTGACCTGGTCTGGATATCGGCCCTTACCGGTCATGCCTGGCAGAGGCAACTGATTTCCGATGTTGAGATGGAGCTGTTCTTCAATGATGCCCTGCCTGATTCATCGGTGGCAATTATCAGAAGTGCAATAATTAATCTCGATGGAGTAAAAAGCATTGACTATATCTCAAAAGAAACCGCCCGGCATAAACTCCGCGATCTGGTAGGCGCTGATCTTCTGGAAGGATTCGAAGATAACCCGTTGCCGCGTTCGGTGATAATCACATTCTGGGATGAGTACCTGAACAGTGATAAACTTCAGGGTTTTGCCGACCAGGTTTCCCGCCTGAATGGGATTACGGATACTTACTATCCGCGAAAATGGTTGGAGGATATCGAGGCCACCCAGCTTCTGGTTACGCGCGTGGTAGTATTTTTGGGCATAGTCATATTCCTGGCCGTCGCCCTCAACATGGTTCATACAATCAGGCTTTCGGTACGGGTGCATGAACTGGAAATTCAACAGCTTCGCCTTTTGGGAGCGGGACGTATGTTCTTATTGGCTCCGTATGTTCTTGAAGGAATCTTCTATACTTTTCTGGCATCGGCCGCCGGGTGGGCAATGATATTTTATGCCGGCGCTCGCATATCTTTTCAGCATTTCGATCTGATTATGCCCGGAAGGATAGAGGTTGCCTATTTTTGTCTGATTGCGGCGGTTATCGGAATGCTGGGCGGTTATATCGGAGCCAGACGCTCATTATGATATTATATTCTTTATTGTTGCGATTTGTCGCAGTATCGACGGCGATAATATTCTGCGTCATATTTTTGTTCGTTACCACCCCTGCCCAAATGCAGGATATTCTGGAACAGAAAAAGGATTTGGAGAAGATCAAGTCGCAAATTGAGAGCAGTAAGA
>DAOWOO010000404.1 GCA_030642025.1 Candidatus Zixiibacteriota bacterium
CCATGCCGAGATGACAGCGGCAATTATGATTCGTTTTGAGAAGCTGCTTGACAAAAAGAAACCTGATATGGTGCTGGTTTATGGCGATACCAATACCACTCTGGCCGGAGCGCTGGTGTCCGCCAAGCTTGGAATACCTATCGGACATATTGAGGCCGGACTTCGCTCTTATAGAATGGATATGCCCGAGGAAATCAACCGTATCCTGACCGACCGGCTGTCCTCGCTTCTTTTCTGCCCCACCCCGCAGGCGATTGCCAACCTTAAAGCCGAGGGGATAAAAAAGGGTATTATCCGATCCGGCGATCTGATGTATGAGTTGATTGATTGCTATCGAAAGAAAGTCACTGGCGATCCGGGCATCTTTGGCCGATTCGGCCTTAATTCCGGCGAATACCTGATGATAACATTACACCGGGCGGCCAATGTTGATAACAAAGAGCCGCTTGAAAAGGTTGTTGATATACTGCTTGATTTCAGACTTCCGGTGATATTTCCGGTGCATCCGCGAACTGAAAAAAACCTGAGGCGTTTCAGGCTGTGGGGAAAACTGAAAAAGTCACCTTTGCTGCATCTTATAAAGCCGGTGTCATATCTTGACAGTCTTTCACTGATGGCCGGGGCGAAGGCGGTGCTGACTGATTCGGGAGGAGTCCAGAAAGAAGCGGTTTTTCTGGGGACGCCCTGCCTGACTCTTCGTGATGAAACCGAGTGGACGGAAACATTGAAATGCGGCAATCATCTGGTCGGCCTTTCAAAACGTAAAATATTTTCTGTTTTGAAAAGAGCCGGAGGCTCCCGTAGAAAAATGAAATATACAATCGGTGGGAAAAAACCGTCAGAAATTATCGCTGATTCGGTATATACTTTCTTAAGGAAGTAATCTTTGACCGGGATCTTCCAAAAGCAGTCAATCAAACAGGCATCAATCTTGATCGCGATTGTCACCGTGTCCTCCCAGTTTCTGGGTATTGTCCGGGAAGTGATAATTGCCTCATTCTTCGGCACCAGCGCTGAATACGATATTCTCTTGGTGGCGCTGGCGATTCCAATGATGGTTGGGGGTATATTCTTCATGGCGATTCCATCAGCGGCCATACCCTATCTTCAGAACAAAGGCGGTATATCAGACACCGGCCGGGGGCCGTTCCGGTCGTCATTTGTTAAAGTGAACGGTCTCTTGATCCTGGCGGTGACGGCAATTGTCTTTATCATACTCCCGTTTTTCAGAAATATTCTGGCCTCAAATATGGAGCCGGAAGCGGCCGATCGGGTTATTTTTTATGGACGTATATTCTGTTTGTTGATACCGCTTCGGGGGTATGAAGCGGTCTTTCGTTCTCTTCTGCATATCCGCCATCATTTCCTTTTCCCGGCGGTGACGATACTGGGGTTTAATGTAGCAACCATAACAATTCTGGTAACGCTTTACCCATCGCTTCAATCGACCGCTTTTATTATGGCCTGGGTTGCCGGTATGACGGTTCAAACTCTGCTGGTGATTATCCCCTGCTGGTACCTGTACAGCCGAAAAAATACTAAAGTATCAACCGTATCATTTGAATCTCGCGGTTACATACGCTACCTGGGCGTTATTGTCCTGATCGAGTCGGTCAGCCTTCTGGTAGATCCGTTTGACCGTTTCATCTGCGGCGCTTATCTTGAGGCCGGTCATGTCTCGGCGGTGCATTACGCCAATATTATCTATCTGGTTCCGGTGAGAGTATTTATGCACTCTATGGCGACAGCGCTTTTTCCGTTAATGGCCGAACGGGTGTCGGAAAAAAATATGCCCGCCCTGGGGGCCTTATACCATAAATCAATTGCCCTGGCAATAATGCTGATTGTGCCGGTGTCGGTTTTTTTCTTGCTGTACAAACATGAGATTATCGGTCTGCTGTTTGAACGCGGGGCATTTGACGTGAATTCAAGGGTTATGACTGCCGAGGTTCTGACATATTACCTGATCGGCATGTTGTTCGGTGCGGTATTCTTTTTACAGTCGAAAGTATTCTATGCCTTGAAATCATGGCGGCTTCTGATTATTATCCGTCCGCTGACTCTGGCGGTGAAAATCGTAATCGGCTTTATTCTGATAAAATCCAACTGGGCGATGGCTATTGGCGGCGGGACGGCGGCGATGTTTGTTGTCTCATTCATCGTTTTTGAAATATATCTTATAGTTAAATACGGTCTGGAGTATTCATCGGCGGACCGGACTCTTATCGGGAAGGCTGCGCTTGTCGCCCTGGGGGCCATTATTTCATTTTTCATCGCAAATTCAGTGGCGGCCGGAGTTCTTGA
>DAOWOO010000447.1 GCA_030642025.1 Candidatus Zixiibacteriota bacterium
CACCCGCGACCAGACATTCGTGGTCAGGCTTGAGGTAAAGGTTGAGCCACGCAAGAATATTTTTGTCGAGATCACCGATTCTATCGCCGACAACAACACCAATGTCCGGGGCGCCGATATAAATATCTCCGGGATCAGCGCCATCGGGATTATTGTGATCGAGGTCAATAATCTGAATCAACTTGAGAAAGTGCTTAACCGAATCAAGAAGGTCAAAGGGGTTATCTCGGTGCGGCGTGCCTTGGGTGGCGATACTGCAGGCGATTAGTAAGCACCATGTCGGATCGAAGATTCATTTTTCTTATCCTTTCAATTATAATTTTTGCGACCTTTGTGGCGCTTTTCTGGCAATATTCCATTGACGATGCCTTTATTACCTTTAAATATGCCGAAAACCTTGCCGATGGTCACGGTCTGGTCTTTAATATTGGCGATAAGCCGGTTGAAGGTTACTCCAATTTTCTCTGGATGCTGATTCTCTCGGCGCTGTATTCCTTGGGCCTGCCGACATATTTATCGGCCAAACTGCTTGGTGTCGTCTTTATACTACTGACTACTGTTTTATGGTATCGGTTTTTCAGGTCGAAGGCGTCTCAATACTCATGGCTGTCGGGCATGATTTTTCTGGTATCGCCGATTACGGCTTTCTGGGCGGTCAGCGGCCTGGAACTGGGACTGCATATGTTTCTGGTATCGGGCGCCTTTATCACGGTAATCCGCAGGTCAAACTGGTCGTTTCTAATACTGCCGCTTCTTGTTTTAAACCGTCCGGAGGGCGCCGCTGTCGCCCTGACATTGGTTATCGTCTCCGCCCTGATTGATCTGCGAAACGGCAGACCTGCTAAAAAACTGCCGGTCTTAAATCTAACCGTCATAACTGCCGCCGTGGTTTTTATAATCATATTTCGAATGATCGTTTTCGGCTATCCGTTTCCGAATACTTTTTATGCCAAGTCCGGTAACAGTGAGTGTGGCTTTGACCAGATATTCAAGATGTTTCTGTTTTTCCTTCCGCTGACAATACTATTTCTGGCCGGCGCCGGGAAAGTCATCAGGGAAAAACTACACAGCCGCGAATATACCGTTGCCATTGTCCTGTTCGGCGTCCAGTCAATAATCAGCTCAATGGTCAACCCGGTGATGAATTTTCATTTCCGATACATGATTCCCTTTTTGCCTCTGTTTATTATGGTCGGTTTTAATGCCCTATCATATTTCAAAAGCAGGCATATAGTCTGGATACTGATTGCTGTTTCATCGTTGTCATTATTTACTCCGTTAAGCGGGGTTTATCGGCAATTTACCAGGGAACTGAAAATCATGGATGCGCAGGAGGATTTAATCGGCTGGCTTGGCAGTATGCCGGGAATCGCCACTGTTTCATTGACCGACGTGGGACGGATACCATACTACACCGACAAGCATTTCTATGATATTTGGGGTCTGGTCTCAGAAAATATCGCTCATAATGGCTTTAATCCTCTTGAGGAGTACCTGCGATTCCCGGACTGCTTTATTCTGGTCGGTCACCTGTCAGGTAATAATCTCAAACTGACCTTTGGAAAGGAAAGGTTGATATCGCAATGCCGCGGTTTCAGCAAGACATATCGTTTTGCCGGTATCTCAATGCCCGCGGGCGCCGACAGCACAAAATCCGGGTATTATTATATTAGATTATTAAAGGATCAAAGGGCGGTTGATTCACTGCTTGACAATCATCCCATAAACCGACCCGATAGGTAAGAG
>DAOWOO010000421.1 GCA_030642025.1 Candidatus Zixiibacteriota bacterium
GTATATGCCTTTTTTGAAAGCTAATAATGCGAGTTTCAAACACGCTGCGATTATGGGAGCGTATTTAAAAGGTTCTCAATTTGAAAATACTGTCTTTCGTTATTCGCGATTGGCTAAGGCGAATATGATGGACTCCAATTTTAAAAACGCGGATTTACAATCAGCAGACCTAAATCTTGCTTCGCTGATAAATACGATTTTGACTGGAGCTGATTTTTCTGGAGCGGATTTACAATACACTAATATGCAGAAAGCGGATATGAAAGGCATAAAGAATTTGGAACTGGCAAGATTTGTGGAGACGGTGAATTTTCAATTCGCTGACTTAACCGAAAAAGAAAAAAATATCATTCGGAATGAATTGTGGGCTCAACAGGGTAAAAAAAGAAGGTTGTTCGGTGGAGCCGGTTAATAATAGTTACGATTGTCGATACAACTTATATAATAATTGATATATTAAGCAGGAGTTATAACAATGCCGATATTTGAGTACAAATGCAAAAAATGTGGTCATGTAATGGAATTCCTTGAGAAATCCGCCAATGCCTCTAAGCACGTTTGTGAAAAGTGTAAGGGATCATCCTTAGAGAGAATACTATCAACTTTCTCTACGGGGCAAGACAGTGGTTCTGCATCGCAGGGCAATGATTCCTGTCCCACCGGGACATGTCCATTTTCGTAAAAATGAAGGGTGCGGTATGGAGGTTATATAATCCTGAAATAAACAATTAATGTAACATTTTAGCCGAATGTAGTACAAGCTTCCAGATTGTGATTAAAACCTCTTGGGTGGCACCTTTCTGTATTTCAGAGAGGTGTTTTTGCACGATTTTCTAAATTGCCGCAGATGCTAAAATGTTACCAATTAACATACAGGGGAAGCCGGTGGATTTAAAACACTCCATAACAAGCGCATCCGTCAAATACTACAAATCAATAACGATAATAATGGTTGTCTCTGCCCTGGCACTGGGGGCGATGATCCCATTGATACGGGTGGATACCGACCCGGAGAATATGCTCTCTGAAGATGAGGCTGTTCGGGTTTTTCACCATCTTACCAAAGAGACTTTCGCCCTGAGCGATATTGTGGTGCTGGGCATTGTCAATAACAAGGACGAAAACGGGGTATTTAATCCGGCATCTCTCCAAAGAGTTTATGAGTTAACTCAATTCGCCCTGGAAGAATTGCAGTGGGAAGACCCGGATAATCCCGGTAAGTATATAGGTGTCAAAGAAGTCGATCTGCTGGCGCCTTCGAGAGTCGATAATATAGAACAGGGCGCCCCGGGTGAGATAAAGTTCGAATGGCTGATGGCTGAACCGCCTTCGAGTCAGAAAGAGGCTTTGGCGGTCCGCGATAAGGCACTTTCCAATCCGCTGTTGAAAGGCACTCTTGTCAGCGAAGACGGCAAAGCGATCTGCTTATATCTGCCGTTGACAAGTAAGGATTTGAGCTATCGGGTTTATAGCGCACTGAAAGAAAAAACAGCGGAATTTTCCGGCGATGAGCAATATTATATCACAGGTCTGCCGGTTGCGGAAGATACCTTCGGCGTTGAAATGTTCATTCAGATGGCAGTGTCGGCGCCGCTGGCGATGGCGGTGATATTTATACTGATGCTGCTTTTCTTCCGTAAACTGGTATTGGTTATCTCGCCGCTGATTGTGGCGATGGTCTCGGTAATTTCGACGATGGGCCTGCTAATCGGACTGGGCTATCCCGTTCATATAATGAGTTCGATGATCCCGATATTTCTGATGCCTATCGCCGTGGTAGATTCGGTTCATATCTTATCGGAGTTTTTCGACCGTTATAGCTCGTCCAGCGGAAGAAAAAATACAATTATCGAAGTTATGGACAGCCTGTTTATGCCGATGCTATGTACTTCACTTACCTCGGCAGCCGGTTTCGCGTCACTGTCATTAACGCCGATCCCGCCCGTACAGGTGTTTGGCATATTTGTAGCGATTGGGATACTTCTGGCCTGGGTCTGGACGATTTTATTTGTCCCGGCTTATATAATGATGATAAGCGAAAAGTCATTGGCCAATTTCGGCGCCGGCTCCAAAACCTTGGCCGGTGATGGCCCTGAAGTTGAAAAGGAATCCATATTGAGCGGATTGCTTCACGCAGGCGGACGTTTCAC
>DAOWOO010000288.1 GCA_030642025.1 Candidatus Zixiibacteriota bacterium
GCAGAAGCGATAGACCAACCCATGACAGATAATAGTGAAGTCCTATTGACAATTCACTGGGGGCCGCACGGTTCTCAGCAGGCCGATATGCTGGTTGGAACCGGCGGGTATAAACATGCCGGCGGAGAAGGAGTATATATTAATTCCTGGCATGGCAATGCCCCGGCGGCCACATGTTACAAATGCCATCAGAGCGTCGCAAAGGGATTCACTCTGGGCGGACACAGTTTCAACCTGAGTCACCAGGGAGAAGAGGATACCGCCGCCTGCAATGTCACTGGCTGCCATATCGGGAGCCATTCACCTATTGAGGATTTCGCTGAATATATTGACAATAATCACCTGCAGGACTTTCAGGATTCCATAGCCATATTGTATGACACTCTGGTTAGCCGCAGTCTATTGCCACTAACAGAAGCAGATACATTTATTATTACCGATGCCGGAACGGCTGGAGCGGTTTATAATTACCTGTTTATTACCAAAGATAAAAGCAACGGTTTGCACAATACATCATACAGTCTGGGATTGATCAGGGAATCGCTGAATTATTTGAATAGTAAATAATCGAATTTATATTTAATTCCTAAAATAAAAAGGGCCGTTCAAAGGACGGCCTTTTTTGTTTGCTTTATTTATTGTATTCAACCACCCGCCTGTATCCGTTTGGTCAGGGCCGGAACAATCTCAAAAATATCGCCGACTATTCCATAGGTGGCGACCTTGAATATCGGGGCTTCCTTATCACGATTGATAGCCACGATTGTCTTGGAGGTCTGCATCCCAACCAGATGCTGGATGGCGCCGGAGATACCGGCGGTGATATACAGTTTTGGATTGACCGTTTTGCCGGTCTGGCCAACCTGATGGCGGTAGGCAATCCAGTCGGCATCGACAATGGCCCGTGAAGCCCCAACCGCCGCGCCCAGCGAATCGGCCAGTTCCTGAATCATAGGCAGATTCTCTTTCCCGCGAATGCCGCGGCCTGCCGCCACGATAGTATCGGCTTCCGTAATATTGACTGACGACCCGGATTCAACCACCATCTCCTGAACAACCGTTTTGGATTGAAAGACGGCGTCATCAGGCGACTCGGAAACAACTTCACCCTCACCGGTTCCCTCTTTCGACTCATCGAATATTTTGGGACGGATAGTGGCGAAAAAGATTTTATCCTCGGCGCCGGACAGATCGAAAATGACATTGCCACCATAAGCCGGGCGGCTGACAATCACCCTGTCACCATCGGCATGCAAATTGACAATATCCGAAGCCATAGCTGCGTCGTTAAGCGCAGCCAACCGCCCCATAAGCGATTTGCCGTAAGATGTGGCGGGTCCGATAACAAGTTTCGGGTTATATTTTCTAATTAATCCTGATACGACAGCGGCATAGATTTCATCATTGAAATATTTAAGCGCCGGGGTAGTTACGGCCAGCACTTTTCCCGCGCCGTGCGAGGCCAGGTCTGCCGCCAGACTATCGGCATTCTCGGCCAGGATAACTGTTATAAGCTCGCCGCCGATTTTTTGTGCGGCCGTAATCAATTCATAACTGATGCTGGAAAGTTTGCCGTCCTTTTGCTCGGCAATCGCAAGAACCGTCATGCTCATGGAATATCCTTTATTAAAGCCGGTGCCCGGCATTATCCATTATCTCTTCTTTAACGACCTGTAATATAATAAGACTGTTTTTCGGCATCAAATCATTTTTATTCTTTTTGCCGCAATCTGATACAGAACTCAGGAATCAGTGGCGATCCCTCTATTCTTGCAGTACCTCATCAGGCAATCGGAAATACCCACATATGATTCCACTTTCATAAGTTGATTCCGCAGTCCGGCCCCGCCGGGGAACCCTTTGGTATACCAGGCCAGGTGCTTGCGCATCATCAATGTCCCGACTCTGTCATTATATTGATCTATGGTCAGCCGTGCATGCTCCAGGGCAAAATCTATTTTTTCTTCTATTGTCAGGTCCGGTATCAGACGTCCTTCATTAAGATAAACCTCGATTTTTCTGAAAATATACGGATCTTTCATCGCCGCCCGGCCAATCATGACGGCATCGCAGCCGGTCGAATCGAGCATATCGCGAGCATCCTGCGGCGTAATGATATCGCCGTTGCCGATTACCGGTATAGATATTTCGTTTTTAAGTTCTTTGATTTTGCTCCAGTCGGCCTTGCCGGAAAATCCCTGCATACGGCTCCGGGGATGAAGGGTAACAGCCGCTATTCCAGCCTTTTCGGCAATATTGCCGAATTCGAGGTAAACATCCTCTTCCGATGTCCAGCCGCTGCGTATCTTAACCGTAACGGGCAAGCTGGTATTTTCCGCCGCCGCGGACAAAATCTCGGCGGCAAGACTGATATCTTTTAAAAGAGAAGCCCCACCGTTTTTTCTGACAACCTTCCTAACGGGGCAACCCATATTAAGATCAATTATATCCGGTTTATACTCCTGAATCCTCCTGACAGCCAGAGCCATGTTTTCCGGGCAGGATCCGAATAATTGAATTCCTATTGGGTGCTCATCGGGAGCATGGTCGAGCATACGAATGGTTTTATCCTGCTCATATTTCATGGCGTCGGCGGAAATCATCTCGGTATAACAAATTGACGCGCCGAACTGTCGGGCGAGTAACCTGAAGGGCCGCTTGGAGATTCCGGCCAACGGCGCCAAGAACAGAATTCCATCAATATTCAAGTTTCCTATCCGCATGCCGACAATATAAGTAACTCAAACACTGGAAGCAAGTTGGACGGTTTATCATAGTATCTGTAATATCATTAATGCGTTCAGCGGTAACGATTAGAAGGTAGGTGAAAGGAGTCCCGGATGCCCGAAATTGTTGTTAAATTTGAAGACAAGGTCATAGAGCGGGTTGTTTCCGAGAAAAAGCGCATAAGTATCGGTCGTACACATGAAAATGATATAGTTCTCGATAATCGTGGGGTTTCACGCAAACATGCGCAGATCGAGTTTAATGACAATGCCGCGGTAATTATCGACAATGAATCTCTAAACGGTACATTTGTCAATAATAGCAAGGTCTCCGAAGAAATACTGCGCAGCGGGGATACGATAACAATCGGCAAATATTCGCTGGTATATCATTCCGAAACCGGCCACCAGCCGTCTAATGCAGGCATGGACGGAACTATGGTTCTAAAAACCAAGAAGCAAAAAGAGATGCTGAAGCAGGACAAGCTCGACAAGGAGGTTATCGGGCGGATGGGCGGCACGGTCCTGGTCGGCGAGGAAAACAGCGACTTTTCTGAACATCGTATTGATCGCAGTGTTACCA
>DAOWOO010000183.1 GCA_030642025.1 Candidatus Zixiibacteriota bacterium
GACCGGTGTCCAGACCAATATTGATGCGCTCCGGCTGACCCTGGAAAACAACCGTGATGTCATGCTAAACGAGTTGAACGCCTTCACCGGCATCAAGACCGTCAAACCGGACGGAACTTTTTACTGCCTTCCCGATTTCCGGGCCTATGGCAATGATTCGATTAAAATGTCCAACTTCCTTCTTGAAAAAGCCCTGGTGGTAACCGTTCCCGGTGTGGAATTCGGTATGGAAGGACATCTGCGGCTTTCTTACTGCGGCTCGATCAAGGAGATTATGGAAGGCATCGCCCGGATCAAGTGGGCGCTGGATCCCGAATCGCCCAACGAAATTTATATCGGCGACCGAAAACTCAGGAGAGATTGGAAATGAAAAGCACCAGCTACGTAATCGACGTCCAGACACCGGCGCTCAAGCAGGCACAACTGGTTAAAAGTGAATACAGCCTTAGCCGCCTCGGTTTGCGCAACCTGAACAATGTCTATTGGAATCTCCCGACCGAAGCGCTCTATGAAGAAATCATCTTTCGGGGAGAGGGCAAGATTGCCTATGGCGGCCCGATCGTGGTCGAAACCGGGGAGTGGACGGCCCGGGCCGCCAATGATAAGTTCGTCGTTAAAGAGCCGGAAACCGAGGATCATATATGGTGGGGCCAGTACAACCGGCCATACAGCCAGGAAAAATTCAACGCCATGTTTGACCGGGTCCAGGGGTATCTTCAGGGCCGTGACCTGTTTGTCCGGGATTGTTACGCCGGCGCCGATCCCGAGTACCGCCTCCCGGTAAGAATTATATCCGAGCTGGCCTGGCAATCGCTGTTTGCACGAAATATGCTCATTTCGGCGGAAACACATGACGAACTGCGTAAATTTATACCGGAGTTCACTATCCTGGCCGTACCCGGCTTCCGCGGTATGCCGGAGATGGACGGCACTCGTTCATCGACTTTTATCTTACTGAATTTTGCCCGGAAAATGTGTATTATCGGCCAATCCGAATATGGCGGTGAAATCAAGAAAGCTGTCTTCACAGTCCTGAACTACCTTCTGCCGCGTGACGGTATTCTGTCCATGCACTGCTCGGCTAACGTCGGTGATGACGGCCATACGGCCCTTTTCTTCGGGCTTTCCGGAACCGGCAAGACAACATTATCAGCCGACCCTAAACGCCAATTGATCGGTGACGATGAACACGGCTGGACCGACGAGGGGATTTTCAACTTCGAGGGTGGCTGCTATGCCAGGGTGTTTGCTCTCCCCCCCCCTGCCGAGCCGCAGATTTTTGCCTGTACCCGCCGTTACGGAACCATCCTGGAAAATGTCATTTATGATCCGGTGACCCGTCAGCTTGATCTCGACGATGAATCTCTCACCGAAAATACGCGCGCTGCCTATCCTCTGCACTATATTGACAACGCCTACACGGAAAAAACAGCCGGACATCCGAAGAATATTATCATGCTCACCTGCGACGCCTCCGGCGTGATGCCGCCTATTGCCAAACTGACTCCGGACCAGGCGATGTACCATTTTATTTCAGGGTATACCTCGAAAGTCAGCGGTACGGAAATCGATCTCGGCAAGGAACCGGAAATTACCTTCAGCGCCTGTTTCGGCGCTCCGTTCATGGTGCATCATCCTTACTACTATGCCGAGCTTCTGAAAAACAAGATCAAGAAACACGACGTCAACTGCTGGCTGGTTAATACCGGCTGGACCGGCGGACCTTATGGAATCGGCAAGCGGATGAGTATCCATCATACACGGACATTACTCAATGCCGCCCTCGACGGCAAACTGCTTGACGTGGAATACCGTACCGATCCTCTATTCGGATTTGCGGTGCCCAAATATTGTGAGGGCGTTCCGGAGAAAGTCCTTAATCCGGCCGAGACCTGGGGTGATAAGGCGGCCTATAAAGACAAGTACCTGCAGTTGGTGGCACTGTTCATTGAGAATTTCAAGAAGTTCGCAGAAGGAACACCGCCGGAGATTGTCAAGGCCGGCCCGGTCAAGCAGGATTTCGACGTGCACGTATCATAAGCGACAGCCATGCCTACATACCAGTATAAATGTCCCAATTGCGGGAATGAGTTTGAGGAATTCCAGAGCATAACCGCGGCGCCCCAGGACAAATGCCCGCGCTGCGGTCACAAACCGGAAAGACTTATCACCGGCGGGGCCGGTTTTCTGTTCAAGGGGTCCGGCTTTTATATTACCGATCACCGCTCGGATTCATACAAAAAATCGGCCCAAAAAGACGCCGATGCGGCCAGAGCAAAACCGGCGGATTCTTCAGGCGGCAAAAAAACCGAACAAAAGGCGAGTAAAAAAGCGTCTTAAAAAATGAATAGCGAAACCCGTTTCGCGCCGATAATCGACAGATTCGGCAGTCGGTTGATACTCGATGTTGACCGTCTGCCGGGTTATTTCCACGATGTGTCGGAAATCAACGCCCGGCCCGATGCCATCTTCTTTGCCGAAACCGAACCTGAAGTTATCGCGATTATTAACCTCTGCCGGAAATCAAAAATACCCATAGTATTTCGGGGCGCCGGGACCGGCTACACCGGCGGAGCGGTGCCCTCACCGAGCTGTCTGGTGCTGTCTCTGGAAAAACTCCGGAAGCTCAAGATCGAACCGGAAAAATACCAGGCGTTCTGCGGGCCCGGATTAATTACCAAAGAGCTTATGGACAAAGCCGCAGAGTTCTCTCTTTTTTATCCGCCCGATCCGGCCAGCTATGACGAATCTACTCTGGGCGGCAATGTCGCCGAAAACGCCGGCGGACTGCACTGTAAAAAATACGGTGTCACCAAAGACTATATAATCGGCCTGCGCGCGGTTACAATCGAGGGGGAACTGCTCAAGACCGGTGTCTATTCCGACCGCGATCTGCTTGATATAACCGGAATAATAATCGGCTCGGAGGGTCTCCTGGCGGCAGTCACCGAAATCGCCGTTCGCCTGATAGATGTCCCCAAAACCGGAGCGACGATTCTGGCCGCTTTTGGCAGCCCCGAAAATGCCGCCAGAACAGTATCACAGGTAACCGATGAGGGAATCGTGCCGTCCGTTATGGAATACATGGACGGCGATGCGGTGCAAGCATCGAACCGATATGAACATTCACTGGAGATCGACCAAGCCGGAGCGATTCTGCTTTTTGAAACATCGGGAGAAAACGCCGATAAGCAATCAAAGCGGATTTACGAAATCTGCAGGGAGCATAACGCCGGACATCTGAAGAAAGAGGACAATCCTGCCGCCGCTGAAAACCTGTGGAAAATCAGGCGCAACCTCTCGAAGGCGGTCAAGGCCTCAGCCAGAGAGAAAATTGCCGAGGATGTCTGCGTTCCGCCGTCCAAGCTCCCGGAACTGGTTGCTTTCGTGGCCCAACTCAACCAGGAGTATCCTATCCGGGTAAATTCCTACGGTCACGCCGGGGACGGTAATCTGCATGTCAATTTCCTTATCGAGAACGTGCCCGTCGATTCGGCGCTGATCGACGAAGGAGTCAAAAGATTGTTTGAAAAGACGCTTGAGCTGGGTGGTACCCTGACCGGTGAACACGGTATTGGCTTGACCAAGAAGAGGTTTCTTCATCTGGAATTCGACAGCCCAACGCTTCGATGCATGAAGCGGATTAAAAACGTCTTCGATCCTGCCCATCTTCTGAATCCGGGTAAAATGTTTTGTACTTAATCCCATTATTCCCGCAGGCACCGGTTTTAAAAAAATCTCATATAAACTTCAGGAAAATCTGATAAACTCATGGGGGTAAACTTGACAAATCCGATTTCTTGATTTAACTTATGCGTTATTAAACGGATAAACATGTGAAAGGTTTCACAAAAGTCCCGGTTGATATCATTTTTATCATACACTAATAGTTACAGGAGTTAATCTATGGCTACTTTACAGAAGAAGATGGCGGCAATGATTCCCGGTCTCAGGGATGATCTCAAGGTGCTTGCCAAACAGGTCGGCGACAAGAAGATATCCGATGTTACCGTCGCCCAGGCGTACGGCGGGATGCGCGGCGTCAAGGGCATGATTTGCGACACCTCGGTCGTTTATCCCGATAAGGGTCTGATTATCCGCGGTTATCCGATTATGGACCTGCGCGAAAAATTGCCCGAGGAGATATTCTACCTGCTTTGCACCGGCGAACTGCCGAACAAGGCGGCTCTGAAAGCTCTGCAGAATGATCTGGCCGAGCGATCACGGGTGCCCAAATATGTCTGGGACGTGCTGACAGCGATGCCAAAAGACTCCCATCCAATGGCCATGCTCGATACAGGTATCCTGGTTATGCAGCGTGAATCGGAATTCAAGAAAGCTTACGACAAGGGAATGAAAAAGACCGATTACTGGAAACCGATGCTCGAGGATTCTCTCAACCTTCTGGCCAAACTACCTGGTCTCGCC
>DAOWOO010000066.1 GCA_030642025.1 Candidatus Zixiibacteriota bacterium
GTCATGCATGCTTCCCGGAGCGCCTTTGGGATAATCATGATAAAGTTCCCTTATTAAATCGCCATCGAGAGAAAAGATTCTGATAGTACATTTATGCGGCAGATTGGTGAAATGAATGGCTCTTGTTTTTTCAGACGGCTGGTTTCGTTCATCCTGCTCCCATCCCTCGAAACGTGCCCCGTAATCAGCGTCAACACGGTAGGGATTGGGGTAAACGATAACATCAAGGCCCTTTCGGACGGCAAGTTCACTTTCGTTTTGGGCGTATTCTCTCAAGGCTATCGTAGATGGTTCAACCTCCATGGGTTTTAAATGTGTGGCCGGATTACCATGGTCGAAGGCGGATACGGCCACATAGTATTGTTGTGACGGTAGAAGTCTGGTCAGGCGATAGCGGTATTCAAAATATTTGAATTTACCATCCTCGGTCAGGATATCGGGATAGAAAAGCTTGGCGCTGTCGACATCGAGGGTCGGCGGATACGGTTCGGTCGGGTATACTTTGTAAATACCGAGAGTATCTGTCAGATCGGAAAAATTCCAGTCGTTCCTTGTAAAATAATAAAAGTCATGACCGCCGGTACTATAGTTATATACAGGGAAAAGATTGTCCGCATCATAGTAGTAATCGGGGTCAAAATTAGACCCGTACCATCCTCGAAGTTGCCTCAGCGTGAACGGCTGATGGACAATTTTCCATAATTCTCTGACACTATCGTATTCCCACCGATTGTAATTGGAGATATCATATGATGCGTGCATTGTGAAATCGCCCGGATTGCCGGAAATGGAAGTGTATATTCGATACCCCTCGAAATCAACTCTCTGACTGAACTGGTCCGGGACGGTCTCCGTTTCCAGACCGTTCCAGTGAATATCGATTACCCCCTGATTATACTCATCCACCCAGGGGTGCAGGCTGAAATCGGGTGACTGAGGCGGAAAGGCGGCTCTAAAATCGGGGATGCCGTCGCCCTTGTAAAATAGCGTATCTTCCCTGGCGCATTTATAGGTGGTATCATAAATTGTACCGCCGGGAGTTTCGATCGTATCGATATAATCCAGCGTGGGAGCGAAGCAGTCAATATGATATTTTCCCCGGAAGCCGTCGCCATCGGTGTCAACTCCGGGATTGTCAAAAACCCAGTTGGCCCATAGGGTGTTAAGATCAAGCTGCTCAAAGTTCATGGAGGATCCGGGGGTAAACTGATCGCGCCAGAAATGCTGACCCATTACCACGGCAAAGGTGAAATTCAGTTCTTTTCCGGCTTCCATATCATAGGGACCGAATGAAAGGAGGTACTTAACATCGGAACCGGACAAGATGTTCCAGGTCGGATCGGGAGGAGGCAACCATCCTTCGGCGTTATGATTATCATACAGGCTCCAGAGATCATAATCAATCTCACCGCTGGCCATAACATAGTACTTATCGGCATCCGATTTGGGCGACCCCAGATCGCCGCCGAAAGACCGCACCGTCTCGCCGGGAAAGGCCTGTTTTCGCGGACCCCAGTCATAATCGGGATACCAGCTGTTGGCCCACCAGTTGAAACTGAAATTCGGAATGTCTGATGGAGTACGCAGGATAGCGACACCGGCCGCCGCAGTTGGAGAGCGCAGGCCCATATAGGCACCGGTGTATGGATTGGGATCTCCGTCATTATCCACCGTCCAGGCGACATTTAATGTATCCACCAGACCCGCGACATAATGCGACGGCGCCGTTTTTCTGAAGCCGACGACGTCATCGTTGGGATTAAAACTATTTGGCGGAAATCGCCGGCCAATATCATTGTCAAAATACAGGCCGATATAAACGTCTTCGATATCATTGAAAGTTATGTTAGTTACCGAATAGTCAAAAATAACAAAGTCGTCTGTGTATTCATATCCCCAGGCATAACTTCTTTGAATGATCTTTAATCCCAGGGGTATATGAAAGCGGCCGGTCCAGTAATCATAATGGACAAGTTGAGGGTCGTCCAGCGTGTCGGAATAATAGGCGATAAAATCCTGCTGGGAAATGGCGCTGTCGAATTCAGGCGCGTCGGGGTTATTAATCGATCTGTATACGATTTCTCCGGTGGGGAAGGAGTCGGGCCAGAATTCTCGAGAGCGACTCCACAGACCAGCCCCGGCGGTGGAAACCAGAGTATCGCGATTGATTATTCCACCAATCCACAGGGCTCCTTCGAATAGATAATTGACCTCATTATTAGATGGATAGTATAGTGATGGGGCAGGTTCGCCGGTCAGGGGATCGGTAGGAGGAGAATCGTTGCCGTGGCCGATTATGCCATAATTGGAGACGGTAAGTGATATATCTCCAATGTTGTGAACAGCAAAATTTTCAAAGGGGAGATCATTGATTCTGGCTCGGGTTACGTATTCACGAGGAGGATTATGGTAATCTCCAAGGGAGCGAGCATCAAGAGATGAACCGGCAACGCATAATAATAGAAGTAAAACAGTGGAAATCGATTTCATTTATACATTCACTCTCCGTATTTACATAATGATTACGAGTTTACCTATCTGATTGCCAAATTTGGATTCCACTGAATAATAATAAATCCCGCTAACCACTGCTTGGGTATTACGGGTAATCATGTCCCATGTTTCATGCATGGCCTGAGAATCGCCGGGTGAGTGTCGGTGATCTATCTGACGGATCAAGTCGCCGTCAATACTGAATATTCTAATAGTACATTCATAAGGCAGGTTGGTAAAATGTATCGCACGCTGTCGTTCATCAGACAGATTCTGGCCCTGCAGGCGTCCCTCAAATGAACCGCCTTCAGGCGTATTATAATTGGCGTCAATTCTGTATGGGTTGGGGTAAACTATTACTTCGAGTCTCTCATTCTCAACCCTCTCTGCAGTATTCTGGGCGTATTCGCTAATCATATTTTGCCGAAGCGATGTCTCCAGGGAAAGCAGGCCGCTTCCGGGAGAACCGTAATCAAAGGCGGTAACCGACACAAAATACAACTGCGACGGCAGAAGATTTTTAACGGTGTATTCATATTCATAGAATTTGAAATAGCCGTCTTCGGTCAATTCTTCGGGGTAATACATATGAGCCACATCCAGATCAAGAACCGTCGGCGGAGGTTCCTCTGGATATTTCCTGTGAATAAGATCGGGGTTGTCCAGTGATGATTGATTGGCGTCCTGTGCGGTAAAATAGTAAAACTGGCCGGAGGAGTCATCGTAGAACAGATTGTCAATAGTATAAATAGAAGGATTGAATTCCGGGCCGTATAGAGTCTGGAGTTCTTCCAATGTGAATGGAGTCAGCCGGAGCCTCCATTCATCGGTATCGGAATCGTACTCATACCGGTTGTAATCCTCACGGTCATAGGTTGTAAGAAGGACAAAGTCATTGGAGTTGGGGGTCAATCCTGTGTAAACCCGGTAGCCTTCAAAATCGTATTCGTTGCTGAATTCATCCAGAGTTGTTTCCGACTTGAAGCCGTTAATGCGGATTTGTAATTCGCCCATATTGTAACTATTTACGCTTGGATTTATCCAGAATTTAGGCGGTTCGGGCGGCCGGGCGCCGCGAAAATCCGGATTGCCGTCGCCCTCATAATAATCGATAATGAGGCATTCTTCGGGGCAAACCATGATTATCTGTGGAGGAACTACGGAACTGTCTATTTGCTCGACCGAATCACATGAACAGCAGGTCCAGAATTTCCCCAGGTAATTATCGTTATTGGAGTCGTATCCGGGATTGTCATAGACCCATGACGCCCATACCGAATTTTGGGCCAGGTCGGCGAAATCAAGGGTATTATAAAATGTTTCCGGCTGATTGAAATCAAAATAGTCGGCAAAATCACCGGCACGGCGGTGGATGTTTTTGCCGCAGACATACGCGAAGGTTATGGGGAGAACTTCTCCCGGCGACACATCAAACGGTCCGAACGAGAGAAGATAACGAGTATCGAAACCATCGGCGAAATTCCTTGCTTCACTCGGCCTTGGAAGCCATCCTTCGCCGGTATGATCCATTCCTGCAAAAAGCTGATCATAATCAAATTCCCGATGACTCATGACATAGTATTTGTTGCGATCTCCCAGGGGAGTTCCCAGAACACTCATATCCCGGAAGGGATGCTCCGGTGTTCCGGCTTTCCTGGGCCCGAAATCCAGGGCAGCGCTGGAGTAGTTGGTTATCCACCAATTAAAAGAGTATTCTAATGAATCGGAGGGAGTTCTTACTACCCGGACTCCGGCCACACTGCGGATACTGGTGGATGAAAAATCGCCCACCTCGGAGGGGTCGCCGTCGTTATCGGTAATATAGGCAATATTAATCGTGTCCATCAGAGAGCCGTCGATATTGCAGATCGAATTACTGGTGAAGGCCCGCCGAAAACCGCAGATATCATCAGACCAGGCTTCTTCACCGGTTTTTGTTTCGTGGTGGACGTCGCCGTCAACATAAATGGCCATATATACTTCGTTTAATTCTCGGCGGCCGATATTTTTTATGGAGTAATCGAACAGTATAAAATCCCTGGCATACTCATACGACCAGACATAACTGCGCTGGGTGACTTCAATATTCAAAGGGATATGTGGACGACCATCTTTCGGATCAATAAAGACATAAGACGGATTGGTGACAGTATCGGTATAGACAGCAATTATATCCTGTTCGGATATGGCATCCTCCGAGAAAAACTCGTCATCGGGGTTATTGGTTTGCCGGGAAATGCCGCCATCAGGATAGGCATCGGGCCAGAACTCAAGGACGTTATAATAATCGTCCACACCAATGGAAACCAGGGTGTCGCGTCCGACCACAGCGCCGATCCAGAATCCACCGACATACAGATGATTGAACCCTGAATAGGCAGGGAATATACATGACGGGGCCGGGGTGCCGGTTACCGGATCAATCTGGGCGCCGAGATAACCAGTGCCGAACTGACCTATATTGGAAACTGTCAGCCATATATCGCCGACACTGTGAAGGGCAATCTCAACATTCGGCTGATTTGAAATAGCCGGTTTAAAGAGCCTTGTGTGCTGACGGCTGAATATATCCTCTTTGGGCGATTGCAGAGCGGCAGACGGAAGTACAATTATCAGCCAAGCAGTAAATACTGAGAATAATAATCTCATAACCAATTACTCACAATTCTTTGTCCAACACAAAGCGGGTCAATTCCCCGGTTATCCTATCCCTGTGTTCCTATTGCCGGGCAATCTTACAAATAAACCTATAGTTTAGGGTTTTTACGCCGGTAAATCAATACTCTGGCACTATTAAATGGCGGCTTATCTCCATCTATTCGGCGTAAAGGATACTCTGTGAGGGGAAATAAAGAAGTCGGGCGGGCTTGAAATTAAGCCCGCCCGATTGATATCTACATGATTATCACCAGCTTGCCGACCTGGTTTCCAAATTCAGACTCAATCGAATAATAATAAATACCGGATACTACTGACTGAGTATTCCTGGTGATCATATCCCATACCTCATGCATACTCTGTGGATCGCCCACCGGATAATCATGATCTATCTGACGGATCAGATCACCGTCCAGAGTGAAAATACGAATAGTGCATTTATGAGGCAGGTTGGTGAAATGAATGCGCCTGTCTCTTTCGATGGAGCCGGTTACGCCTGTTATATCACGGCCTTCAAAATAGCCGCCCTCAGGACTGTGATAATTGGCATCGGCCCGATATGGATTGGGGTATACAATGGCTTCCAAAGCATATTTTTCTACTGTGACTGCGGTGGTCTGGGCATATTCCTCAATCATATTTTGTGATTTGGCCGTTTCCAGAGCGGGAAGACCGCTCTTGGGAGAACCATAATCGAAAGCGGTTACGGAAATATAGTAAAGCTGGGACGGAAGCAGTTTTCGAATAGTGTATTCATATTCATAATACTTAAAGTAACCATCTTCGGTTAACTCCTCGGGGTAGAACATCTGGGCTTCTTCGACGGACTGAGCCTGAGGCACCGGCTCATCGGGGTATATCTTATGAATCAGGAGGCTGTCGGTAAGTGATGATTGGTTCCAATCCTGAGGCGTAAAGTAATATAATTCACCGTTTGATTCATCGAAAAACAGGTTATCCACGGTATGAATGTTGGGATCGAAATCCTGACCGTATTGTGCTCGAAGTTCCTGTAAAGTAAACGGCGATCGCCTGAGAACCCAGCGGTTATTATTATCATCATATTCCCACCTGTTGTAGTCCTCGCGGTCATAAGAAGTAAGAAGAACAAAATCATCGGCGGTGGGTCTTAGAGCCAAGTATATGCGATATCCTTCAAAATCATATTCCTTGCTGAAATCGTCGCGTGTGGTTTCAGACAGGAAGCCGTTTAAGCGAATTCTGAGTTCGCCCTCATTAAACTCATTTATCCCTGGATATATCCAGAATTTGGGTTTTTCGGGAGGACGGGCGCCTTCGAAATCAGGATCGCCGTCACCCTCATAAAAATCAATTATGAGGCACTCTTCCGGGCATACCATAGTTGTTTCGGGGGGAACTTGTAGAGTATCAACCACTTCAACGGAATCGCACACACAACAGGTTCGGAATTTACCATAATAATTATCGCCGTCTTCACTTCGGCCGGGGTTATCATAAATCCATGATGCCCAAATTGCATTCAACCCGAAATCGGCAAAATATAACTGGTCCATAAATTCCCATGGGCTATTAACGTGGTACAAATCTTTAAAAGCGTCACATTCATGGTGAAACGAATCTCCGGCCACATAGGCGAAAGTCACTTTCAGAATTTCACCCGGTGAAATATCGAACGGACCGAATGAGAGCAAATACCTGGTGTCATAACCATTAGCGAAATCTGCGGCTTGGCCGGCAGGAGGCGGCAGCCAGCCATCAGCGGTATGGTCGATACCCGTTGTTAACTGGTCATAATCGAATTCCCTCTGTTTAAAGGCGGTATCAGTTGCAAGGATGTAATACTTGTTTCGATCGCCTTCGGGTGTGCCGAGGTAACCGCCAAAA
Source organism: Candidatus Zixiibacteriota bacterium (assembly GCA_030642025.1). Taxonomy (GTDB): domain Bacteria; phylum Zixibacteria; class MSB-5A5; order GN15; family PGXB01; genus DAOWOO01. The sequence continues at coordinate 7,018 of DAOWOO010000066.1, forward strand.
TCACGGAACGGATATCTATCTGTCCCCTGTTTACGCGGGCCGAAGTCTTTGGCGGCAGTGCCGTTGGAAATCCACCAGTTAAAAGAATACTGAAGGGAATCGAACCCTGAAAAAATAAAGTAACAAAAACTAAGTGCGGCCCTGATTCCGGGATTATTCCAACTAA
>DAOWOO010000283.1 GCA_030642025.1 Candidatus Zixiibacteriota bacterium
AGCTATGGAATTCTTGCTTGACCGTATGAGAAAGACCAAGAACAACGAGAAATTCCTGCAGTCGATGAAGGACTGATCACCCGATTGACAATTACTTCATCGACTGACTGAATAAATCTGGGGCGGTCTTTGTTTGGATAAAAAAGGACAGTCCCGTTTTTTAATTATCTCTGAAGGCCGGATTATTTAAGATAAATTGTAGGACTGGTGATTACGCCATTGATTGCCGATGAAGCCGCTGTGGCAGGTGATACCTGGTAAATTTCAGCATTTTCGGAACCGGGCTGTTCATAAAGAATTTCCCCGGTGGTAGTAAGGCACCGTTCACCGTCCGATGGCAATTGATTGATCATATTCCCACATAAACCACTCCCCGGACTCATCACAACCGCACCCGATTCGATAAAAGCCCTGATCAGACCTTTCTTGAGCGCCTCAAGGTAGACCGCCCGAGAGCCGGGGAAAACCAGAAGCTGAACATCGGCATGAACATAATTGCCCTTGACTATATCAGCGGCAATACGAAGATCGTCAAAACGCCCGTTGGCTTCCGAACCGATTATCACAAGATTAACGGGAAGCCCCTCAACCTCCGCTACCGGGCGGACTTTGCCCGAATCGTTGGGGCCGGTGATTTGTGGAACCAGGCTTTCGATATTCAATTCGTACGTCTCATCGTAGGCCGCATCCTTATCTGACAGGGCGGGACGGAACGGCATGCGGGTACGGCCGACGAAATACCGCCGGGTAATGGAGTCAAATGGACAGATGGCTGATTTTGCTCCTGTCCCGGCTGATAACCCGGACAGCGTAATACGCTCCGAGATCGACATCTGCGAAACCGCGGCGCCGTGGTATTCAATCGCCTTGCCCTCAATGCCGACTTTCAATAATTTTCTGGATACAAACTGGATAACATCACGCGTGAACACGCCTCGGGGCATTTTCCCGTTTATGATTATCTTAACCGTTTTCGGCACTTCCACACTGAATTTCCCCGACGCCCAGATTGACGCCAGGCTGGAGATATCCACCGCTGCGCCGAAAGCACCTATTGCACCGTAGGAGAGCGAGTTACTGTCGGCACCGAAGGCCAGTTGCCCCGGAAGAATATGACCCTTTTCAATAACCAACTGATGGCAGGCCCCCTCACCGAAATCATAGAAATGCCTTATATTCTGCCTTCGAACAAAGTCCCGAACTGTTTTTCGAATTCCCGACGAATTGTCCGAAAATGACAGAGTTCTGCAATCGAGAGGGATAATCACGCGATTGGAATTCCAGACATGACTGTGTCCCTTATTCAAAAATTCCTCGATAACCATCACCGTATTGGCGTGGGACATAACCAGGTCTGCTTCAACCTCAACCACTTCACCGGTTTCCACCTGCTCCCGACCGGCGCGGTCAGCCAGAATTTTTTGGGCCACGGTACGCCGACCATAGTGATACTTTTTCCCAACCCGTTTTCGGGGACCACCCAGATTGAGTTCCAACTGCTCCAGCTTAAGAAAGGCCGGCTTATGTTTAATACCGTAACGTCGTCGCCAGTTGTAGTACGCCGCTTTGGATATACCAAGTTCCAGCCCGCAGCGATAGTCATCGCCGAACCGCTCCCACAATTCCCGGATTTCCGCTTCTGAGAATTTCGGAAAGGAGTGCTTGGGAATATTTTTCTTCCGCCGCCAGTAAGCTACCAGCTGCGAGGTGACATTTCCCAGCCGCTCGGCGATCTTCTCGTCGGTTTTATATAGTTTCTGAAGCTGGATCAGCTCCGCTTTGGTCGGGATTTTACGTCGCGGCATTCGGCGTCAAATCCTTTTTTTAATATTCCATAAATCAAGTCCAGACCGAACGACACCACTCTGGTTTTACCGATTACCGGCATAAAATTGGTGTCCTCCGACCACCTCGGTACAATATGCATATGCATATGGTACGGTATTCCGGCGCCGGCGCCGCGGCCCATGTTCATTCCGATATTGAAAGAATCCGGATTTAGAGTCGCTTTAATTACCTTAACCGTCAACTGGATTAATTCCATGAATTCGAGCGATTCATTCTGTTTCAGTTTGAGAAGCGTACCAATATGCCGATGAGGAACAACCATAACATGACCGGAGTTGTAAGGAAACTTATTCATAATAACAAAGGCCGTCCGGCCACGGTAAAGCACCAGTTTATTCTTATCCTTTTTTGATCTCAGGGCGTTACAGAAAATGCACCCTTTTTCCTCGGGTCCCAGAATGTAGTCGGCCCGCCAGGGCGCCCAGATAAATTTCTCCCGCATGAATTCAATAATACATCAATTCACTCCGAATACCAAACGGTTTCTTCCGGAGGCTGGATATGGGGTGATGTACAATTAAAAACCCCCGTATACCGGGGGTCAGTTGAATAATATATCGCCTTTTTTCGAAAAAATCAGGACTTGTCTTTTTTCTTCTTTTTTGGCTTTTTCTTTTCCTTCTTTGGCGGAACTTTACCCGGCATATTGACTCACCTCCAGATTATATGGGGCTTCTCCTTCCTGTTTCAATCAAAATAATCCATAAATTGTAGCTTTGCAACAAATATCTTTTAGATAAATAATACCCCGCGCCGTATTGAGGCAATGAAATATACAGCCGGTCAGTGAATTGTATTCAGATTGTTCAGATCAATATTATACTGCTTGATTTTAAGACGCAGTGTTGATTCGGGGATATTCAACGATGCCGCCGCATGTTTCTTAATACCTGACTGATCGCGCAAAGCCCTGATAATAAACCGCTTCTCGTACTCGGCCAGGTAATCATACAGTGAAAATTCCTTGTTGAAGTTGATATCGGTATTCAAATCCAATTCGGCGTTGTTTGCCGTATCGGCGGCGGAGCTTATTTTTCCGGATAGCAGTGACGGCTCGATTACAGCCGTATCCCCGGCCAGCAGAACCACCTTCTTAATCTCATTTTCCAGTTCCCGGACATTGCCCGGCCAATCAAAGGCCACCAATAGCCGCATCGACTCCCGGGTGAATTTAACGCGGCCAACGGCAAAGTGATTTACCATGAGCGGAATATCCTCCCGTCGTTCCCTGAGAGGAGGAATTCTGAAACAGAGAGCAGTCAGCCGGTAATAAAGATCCTGCCGGAAAGTGCCCGCTTCCATTTCGACTTTAAGATCTTTGTTGGTCGCCGACAAAATCCTGACATCAACCTTGCGAGGCCGGGTATCACCAAGACGAACAATTTCCTTTTCTTCGAGAATACGGAGGACCTTGGCCTGAATCGAAAGCGGCATATCGGCGATTTCATCAAGGAAAAAGGTTCCGCCGTCGGCCTCTTCAAAGAGTCCTG
>DAOWOO010000325.1 GCA_030642025.1 Candidatus Zixiibacteriota bacterium
CTTCTTGCTCTTCTTCGGATAACTCCGGATCCGCATCGGGATCGGCCACCAGAGCTTTGGCCTTCTCGGAGTTCAGGAATTCGCCGCAGAATCGGCACTTGATAGCCGCGGCCTGTATCGTCTCGGCACAAAATGGACACGGTTTTGTCTGCATATCAATAACTGCCATCAAATATATATCGGAAAGACCCCCGGAATTGAAACAGCAGATTCTTCTCTCGAAACAACTCCACGCCCAGCGATTGGCTTTGTTTCTCATTAACCGCTGATTAACGCTGATAAACGCAGATTTTGGATTCACCACGAAGAAATATGAAATAATCAATTCTTTGTTAAAACTTCGTGTTCCTTCGAGAGCTTCGTGGTAAAAAAGCTTTTGAATTCTCCATCAACAACCCTGTTTTTCGCTTGAATCATTATATGCCCGGTGCTATAGTCACTTATGTATATTGTTGTTGATTTACCGTTCATTTTATCATTTGGAGGTTATTGTTATGTGTGAACACTGTACGAGACGGGAGTTCCTGGGAACTGGAGTGGCTAGCGGATTAATACTCGCCGGCGCATCATGGACGCACACATGGGCTTCGCAATCACCGCCCGGCCAACTCCGAGAAAAGTCACGAATCTGCGTTATCTTCACCGGCGCGCCCGCACCGGCGGACCGTGACTGGGGAGCCGACGCCGGGCAAATAAAGGCCATGAAAACTCGGCTGGCCAAGGCTGAAAAGGAGCTGGGAAACGTCGAATTAATAATAGGGCAGTCGAGCGATGCCCAGCAAACGGCGGCTCTGTTAGAGAAGGCGGGGCCGGGAGTACCGGTTCTTACGATCAACGTGCGAAACTTTGCCTTAACAAGGGTAGTGAAACCGATTCTTGACGGGTCGCATCCCATGGTCGTTTTCTCGCTGCCGGCCAGCGGTCACGATTGGATGTATGCTCCCCGTTGGCATAGTCGGGGACATCGAGTCACCCTTATGGCCAGTGGTGACTACAACGAACTCGAACGAGCCCTTCGCCTGCTGAGGGTCATTCCCATGATGAAGCAGACTCGGATCCTCCTCTTCCCACCGGCCCGAGGCACGATGCCTGCCCAATCTCCGGACCAGGTCAAGAAGCGATTGGGTGCCGATGTCGTTGCTATAGAAGAGAAGGCATTCGACGAGATGATTTCCGCTGCTGAAGATAACGCCGTTCGGGCCGAGATCGACAGTTGGACAAAGAACGCGAAGGAAATCATCGAACCGAACAAAGAGGATATCAGGAAAGCCGCCCGCGTCAGTGTGGCGCTGCAACGTCTCATGGAACAGGAAAAGGCCCAGGGATTGGCCGTGGGTACCTGTATGGGATGGTTGTCAAAAGGATTTCCCTGCCTGGGATTTGCTCGCCTTCGTGACGGCGGTATTCCCGCGGCGTGCGAGGGGGACATGGACTCGTTGCTGACTATGCTCCTGTTTCAATACGCAATCGATCGCCCCGGTTTCCAGGGCAATGCTACCTTCGATACATCTCGCAACGCTTTGTGGACCGCCCATTGTACGGCACCACTGAAGATGGATGGTCCCAATGGCAAGGAAGCACCGTACCTGCTTCGCGGCCATTCCGAGGTCGGCGGCAGCGGCTGCGTACCCGAGGTTCAATACCGCCTTGGTGAAACCATCACCCGCACCAAGCTGATTAACCTGGATACGATACTCGCCTCGACGGGCAAGATAATCGAAGTTCCGGCCAAGTCGGTCCACGGTTGCCGCACCCAGATCGTCACCGAAGTTCGTGATTCGGCGAAAATGGCCGCCAACTGGAGCAGTGTCCTTGAGACCGAGGACGCTATGACGCTGTTGCACCGAGTGGTGTTCTACGGCGACCACATGGAAAACGTGCGCCACCTCGCACGGTTGATGGACATGGAAGTCGTTGAGGAAGGCTGAACGAACACCTGAATTGCGAATCTTAGGATATTATGATTAGTATTTGACTTTGAGTTCTTTATGGGGATTTTATTAGGATTTTATTAGGGACGTTTACCGATTCATGAGGTTTAATGAGAAAAGGGATGTCAAAGACGTATAGAAACAGAAGAAAAAGAACTTAAATACACGAAATCGGTAAACATCTATTTGTTTCAAATCCTGGTTTTCCGGGTATCATGACGTGTCGAATTATGAGTGGGCGCCATCTATCAGGTCGTATGGGAAATGTCGTATGAAAAGACATCGGATAAAATCATTTCCGGAAGGAGCAACAAAATGAAGAAAATGGTATTCGCGGCAGTATGTGCAGTAGCGTTGGCAATAATAATGGGCGGATGTGCTTTAAACACAATAGAGCAGTGCCCGAATAAACCGGAATTGGAAGCTAAGATTGCCAAGGCAAGAAAGGGTGTTCAAAAACATGAATGGGGACATGTCATTGTCGGGCGAGTGGTGCTTGATGGTGATGGAGAGGTCCGCTATGTTTGTTCGCAGATGGAGATTCTGCCCGAAGGATATTTTGCCGGACCGACAAGAGACCTGGTCAGGCCGGTGGGTTTTCGTATGCACCAATATGCTCCATACGATTTGCAATTAAAAGGCATGAAGAAAGACCAAGAGAGAGGTTTGGTCGATGTTGGTACTATTCATATGAAACCGTTAAGTAAAGATGAATTGGTAGATCTTAAAGCTCAAGTTAAATTGGAAGAGGGTGGAGACGTCTCGCAGGCAAAAATACAGTTGAGCGTCAGAAACGGCCCTGTGAATACGCCGTCGAATGGTACCGAACCTCGCCGCTATTGGCCTGATCCTATTGAGATACCAGTACAGGAAGATTGCATGGCCCAGGCAGATGGATTCTCGCCGATCGGGTAGGCCGGCGCCGTAACACTGCACCAGTAACCCAACGGCGAGAATCCATCTGCCTTGGCCATGCAATCTTCCTGTACTGGCATCTCAATAGGATCAGGCCAACAGCGGCGAGGCTCGGTACCAGTCGACGGCGGATTCACAGGGCCGTTTCTGACGCTCAAC
>DAOWOO010000296.1 GCA_030642025.1 Candidatus Zixiibacteriota bacterium
CGTGCAAGCCTTGAAAGCGGGCCTGATGGAAATCGCCGATATTTTCGCTCTCAACAAGGCCGATCGTCCCGGTTCTCAGAATATTATTGCATCGCTGGATATGACCCTGGAAATCAAGCGCAAAAAATCCGACTGGGACTGGCCGGTTATTCCCACCGAGGCGATTAATAATAAGAACATTGATATTCTTCTCTCGCGGATATTTGCCCATGCTGAATTCTCGAAAAAGTCAGGCCGATTTGAGGCCCATCGAAAAGAACAGATAAAAAAGAAAATCCAATCGATTTTATACAACCGGATGTCAGTATGTATAAACGAACGGCTGTTTGAACTGTCCGATCTTGACTTAATAGTCTCCGAGATTTACCAGGGGAAAAACGATCCGTATACCGCCAGCACCCGTCTTTTCAACTTATCATCGTTATCCATAAAGGATTCCTAAGTATCTGCTCGTTTTTGTGGCCTTGCCATTAGACTGAGCATAACCAGGCATAGTGCAAGACCGATATGTACACCTATCCATAACCGGGCATTCTCCGGGCAGGCTCGATACTCAAACTCAGGGAAAATAACTTTCCCCAGTAAAATCCCAAGACCGATAAGAGGAACCGCCGGAATGATAAGCCGGAATTTTCTTCTGCCGGGAAATGATATTGCAGTATAGGCGGCAAGAGATTTCAGATATAATAACGCCAGAGGTATCATAAAAATAAACGCCGGGAAAAATATCCTGGTTTCTCTGGCGCAGGTGAAAAACAGAGTGAATAAAACCGTTACCGGAACGGCATACAGGGCGCCGTTATATATAAATATCTCGGGTTTGGACTTCTCAATTCTTGATAATCTGAAAAGCGCCATTCCTGAAGCTACCCAGATAAAACCGAACGAAACCAGAAACGAAAAAATGGTATCGCTGGTTCTCAGCGGGTTTTCGAAATTGAAAATAATACAACGGAACCTGTCCGGATCGGGCTCCTGATAAACATAAATATAAAAAGGAAGGTATATTATAAGCGGCAGGAGAGTATAGAAAAACCGCCTGGGGGCAGGTGTTTTACCGCATAAGGTCCAAGCGCCATAGAATAAAAGCGGGTAGAAAGTCAGGGTTTGTTCACGGGCAAATACGGCTAATGTAAAAAGCAAAGCACTGATTAAAAGTTTTGATTTGACCAAAAAACCGAATGACAGAGCCAAAAAAAGATAGACCCACATATCGTCCCAGGTATGCATCGGCTGAATCTGGGCGGCCATAACCGGATAGCATAAATACAGCAGGAAAACGCCCCAGTTTGATTGAGTTATGCTGTACTTGAGTTGCCTGAGGTAGAAAAAGAAAGCGGGGCCAAGGGCAGTGAATAGAGTAAAATGAATCAGAATGAAGGAATCACGAATCGACAGGGAGGATATCCGCTCCAGAAATATGGTTGCGTAACTTGTCAGATACCTTATTGAAAAGGGAAATAATGTCAGGTGATAATCAAGACGCTCTTTCCAGATTTGCTCGGATTGCTGAAGTGATGACTGACACCATTCGAGTTGAAGATAATACGAAATTACCGCCATTACCAGTGACAAGCCAAGAGCAAAGCGGTATTCGCGAAGCCATCCTGTTATTGAAGAAATGATCATATTCAATGCCGGCACATAAAAGGTAAATATAGCGGATTTGTCAAATAATTTAGCTGTTATCCGGGAATGCCGGATGGGTAATCCAGGATGGGTAATCCAGCTTGATTTTTTAGGCTAAATAGGTTATCATCAATAACTAATATAAATCCGGAGCGAGGTATGTTCGAGAAGAGATTTCTGGATAAACTCAACGATAGAAAAAAAAGCTGGGATACCAGGGCTGAGAAATTTCGTGACCGTAAAACTCGGCCGCGCTTTATGACCATCTCCAGTGATGAAGTAAAAGATATTTATACGCCGGATGACGTAAAAGACATCGATTTCGATAAAAACATCGGTTTTCCGGGAGAATTTCCTTATACCCGCGGTGTTCATCACACCATGTACCGCAGCCGGTTCTGGACCATGCGTCAGTTTTCCGGTATGGGAACCGCCAGGCAAACCAATGAACGATATCACTATCTTCTGAAAAACGGTCAGACCGGCCTTTCGGTCGCTTTTGATCTGCCGACCCTGATGGGTTATGACAGCGACCACGCGCGTTCATTGGGCGAGGTCGGCAAATGCGGCGTGGCGATTGATACCCTGGCCGATATGGAAGTTCTTTTCGATAGTATTGATCTCGCGGAAGTGTCAACCTCGATGACCATCAACGCGCCGGCTTCGGTGCTTCTGGCCAATTACCTCGCTGTTGCCGAAAAACAGGGAGTTCCGTTTGAAAAGCTTCGGGGGACCCTTCAAAACGATATTTTAAAAGAATATATCGCCCAAAAGGAATGGATATATCCGCCGGAACCGTCAATCCGCCTGATTACCGACCTGATGGAATTTTGCACCAATCATGTGCCGCAGTGGAATACAATCTCGATTTCCGGCTATCATATCCGTGAGGCCGGTTCCACGGCCGCACAGGAGCTGGCGTTCACACTGGCCGACGGGTTCACCTATATCGAGGCGGCTATGAAGGCCGGGCAGGATGTCGATGCTTTCGCGCCGAGACTGTCGTTCTTTTTCAATGCCCACCAGGATTTCTTCGAGGAAATCGCCAAGTACCGCGCCGCCCGGAGAATCTTTGCGCGCCGTATGAAGGAAAAATACAAGGCCAAAAACGAACGAAGCTGGTTGTTACGATTCCATACCCTGACTGCCGGGTGCAGTCTGACCGCTCAACAGCCGGAAAATAAGATCATACGAACCGCCTTTGAGGGGCTTTCGGCGGTCTTCGGCGGAACCCAGTCATTGCATACCAACTCGATGGATGAAACCCTGGCCCTGCCGTCGGAAAAGGCGGTTCTGATAGCGCTTCGTACCCAGCAGATTATCGCCCATGAAACCGGCGTGACCAATACTGTTGATCCGCTGGCCGGGTCGTACTTCGTCGAGTCGATGACGGATAAAATGGAAGCCGATGCGGAAGCGTATCTCGATGAAATCGAACGCCGGGGCGGAGTGCTCCAGTGCATCGAGGAAGGTTATCTCCAGCGCGAAATCGGCAATGCGGCCTACCGTTACCAGCAGGAGATTGAAAAGAAAGAGCGGATTATTGTCGGGATAAACGAATATGTCATGGACGACGAGGAAATCGACATCCCGATTTTGAGAATTGATA
>DAOWOO010000025.1 GCA_030642025.1 Candidatus Zixiibacteriota bacterium
ATCTAATAAAAAGATTTATGATAAAATATAAAAAGAAAAAACAAATAAATTTAATAATTATTTTTAGTTTTATAATGATTGTTGCGATAACTTTTACAGAAAGCATTTTTATTAAATCAGCTTTTGGGTTTACTAATCCAACAGCAACCTATTGCGAAGATTTAGGATATCAATATGAAGTTCGTAAAACACCAGAAGGTGAATTTGGAGTTTGCCATCTTCCTGATGATCTGGGGATACAAGCTTTCAATAGTTGCGACCTCACAGGCGTATTCCTATGCCATTATTAGGTATATCCGCGACGGCCATGCGATAACCGATGAGAAATCGCTTTTCCATGAAGAGGAATGGATCAACCCGCCGATTAATGATAATCCGAGTGGCGATAAAGTAAACGAGTAACCCTTAATAAATCAGGGTATTCATGAGTTTCTGGACATATTTTTGGCTTTTCGTCCCGCCGGTCTTACTGGTAATTATCAGTCTGATTTACTATTTCGCAACCGGAGAAAAGACAGCCGAATGAGCGCGGTATTGATCGGCTTTATTGCCTATTTGGCAATACTCCTGGTTATCGCTTTTGCCACCTTCCGGTTCAACAAGACACTTACCGATTATATCCTCGGCGGAAGGAAACTTGGAGTCTGGGTGGTCACCTTCTCAGAGAGAGCCTCGGGCGAGTCGGCCTGGCTTCTTCTCGGACTGCCCGGAGTGGTGTTTGCCTCGGGACTGGCGGAGATATGGGTGGTGATCGGGTGTACATCGGGGATATTGTTTTCATGGATGTTTATCTCGCGCCGGCTGAGAGTCGAATCCGAAAACAATTTCGCCCTGACCATACCGGAGTTTTTTGAAAACAGGTTTAATGATACTTCCCGTATTATCCGTACTTTCGGGACGCTGATTATCGTTTTCTTCTTCACCTTTTATGTCTGCGCACAGTTTATCGGAGCCGGAAAAGTATTCAATGTCACCTTCGGCATTTCACAATTGGAAGGCATGATAATCGGCGCGGTGATAATTCTGTTCTATACCATCATGGGCGGTTTCCGGGCCGTGGCCTGGACCGATTTCGTGCAGTCGTTACTTATGGTTTTCACACTGGTTCTTCTGCCGATTATCGCCATAGTAGAACTGGGCGGCTGGGATAAAATATTGACTCTGGTTGCTTCGGAGCATCCGAATCATCTCGATGTTCTCGGCGGCAACGTTGGAATTGCGGCGGTCTTTTCGGTAATCACCGGTCTGGCCTGGGGGCTGGGTTACATGGGTCAGCCGCACCTTCTGGCGAGGTTTATGGCAATAAAAAAACCGGACGATTTACGCCGGGGAACGGTAATCGGAATAAGCTGGGCGGTCCTGGCTTTCTGGGGCGCCATGTTTATCGGACTGTTCGGGGTGGCGCTTTTTCAATCGGGAGTTATTACCGATCAGGAAAAAGTAATGCCCCTGATGGCCACCGAACTTCTCCCGGGATGGCTGGCCGGTATTTTAATATCCGGAGCTATCGCGGCGATGATGTCCACCGCCGACAGTCAGCTTCTGGTTACGACATCCTCATTCGCCGAGGATATCTATCACAATTTCATCGATAAAAAAGCATCCGACAAGAAACTGGTGACCGTTTCTCGCATTATAACCTTCATTGTCGGCGTCGCGGCGTTTAGTATCGCCCTTGTTTCAAAAGACCTGGTGTTCAGGATGGTTGCTTTCGCGTGGTCGGGACTGGGGGCGGCCTTCGGTCCGGCGTTATTTTTGACTCTATGGTGGAAGAAAACCACCCGCGAGGGGGTTCTGGCCGGGATGCTGGTCGGGACAATTACAGTTCTTATCTGGCATTTCACGCCGCAGTTGACCGAGACCGTATATGAACTGGCCCCGGCCTTTTTCATGGCGCTGGCCGCCGTATGGCTGGTAAGCCTGGCAACGTATGAGAAGAAATAAATTTCCATTGAAAGAGTATAGTATGAAAACGACAATCGTAATCCTCGGAACCATACATATTGACAAAGAGAGCTCCCCGGCCTATTCGGAAAGACTCGGAAAGCTGATTGCCGAAATAAAACCTGAGGTCCTGTGCGCCGAGTTGAGCCAGGAGCAACTCGATGGTACAATGACCATTGAGACCAAGCCGGAATATACCGATGTTATTCTCCCTTATATCAAAGAGGTCAATATCTCGATTGTCCCGATTCAGCCGAATACCGATGCCGGCCAGCAGATGGAAAAAGAAAAAGAGGCAATTCTCGAACGGATCGACCGGCATCAGTGGCTTCGTGTGGTCTGGGAGTTTTCGAGCCAGTGGGAAGAGTTCATGTACGCCAAACTAATACCGCTTCTGGATGATCCCGAGGCCATCGAAAAGCTTCAAAATACGGAAATTGACAAGCTCCACGTTGAACCGTGGTTCGAGATACTCGGGCGGTATTTCCCGGAATATATTCTGCTATGGGAAAAGTGGAATGAGCATTTCCTGGAGAATATCCACAGTGCATTAAAAAAACACGAGGGCGGGCGAATACTCGTGACGGTCGGGCTGAATCATAAGTACTGGCTCAAAGATAAATTATCCGGCGGTGATGATGTAATCGTGCATGACCTGCACTCATTCAGGAAATCATCATGAGAAGATACTATAGAAGTTATTCCAATATACTGCCGGGTCGCCGTGTATCCTGAAGGATAAAGAGAACCCGGCAGCATTTTACTCGATAATTTACACCTTGCCTTTATTTACAATCTCTTGACCATCGGATAACTTATCACGGATTAAGAATAATATAAAACGGGAGTGATCCCGAATGATTCGGTTTTGGTTCAGTTGAATAAGCCGGATGATTATGATTAATACCGAGCGTTACCTGAATTGTATCCACAGCAGACATATCGACATCATCAGCGTTTCCGGTATTTAATGCCCGGGCCAAAACAACTTCCCAGGTGTCATCAGCCGGATCATGTTCGCTGTATGAAAGAATATCCCAGCGGCTTTCGCGGGTGGCATTATTATGATAAGATGAATCAATCACCCAGCCCGGCATTAAATGACCCTGGGACCAGTTGTTACTGTAATCATATACTGTGGTGTCATCGACGTACAGAAATGTATCTTCATAGGCTTCTACAGTAATATGCATATAATTGGGATAACCATACTCGTAACCAGGGCTATTCCAGTTATCAATATAAACCGAATCCTCTAAGGGATTGGTCAACTCATCTCCAGCAAAGCCGGAGGCGCTCCACCACTGATCCTCGCCCAGATATGCCGGAGCGGTAGTGCTTGATTTCCACACCCAAACATCGGCATTACCACCGCCGGTGGTTTTATGTTTCGGCGCTGTCTGATGACACATCGAGGCGCAGTCGGCTTTTTCATCGCCGTTATTACCTGCGTCGAATACTAACATTAACTTGTCCTCGCCATAGGAGGTAAAATGGTACCACTCTGCAGCTGAACGTTGCATACTATTGCCGACTCGATTTGGATCCGAATCATTGCCCCAGCGGGCATAAAGATAAAGAATGTCGCTTTTCCTGATCGCCTTCAGAACAACATCCTGTTGACCCAAACGGGCGTCCCGGCCGTAGGTCGCCGGATAGGCGCCGACCAGTATATCGGTTGAATCAACCGCATCCCAGACAGTGTGATCGATACTGTTCATGTCGGGGGCATCGGCAATGATATCGACCGACATATAAACCGGCGGTGGCGGGGGCGGGGGCGGTGTTATCCCGTCATCATCTCCTCCACATCCGGCCAGAAGGCCGATCAACAACAGAATTGATATAACATTGGCGTATTTCATAAATCCTCCGAGGTTTTCTGGTTTAGATTAATAAGTTACGTATGAAATCCGTTTCTGTCAACGGGAATCGGGCTGATTAAATGCTGAATATTCAGATGCTAAAGTTTTTTTGCGACTACCATAGTGAGATCATCGAAGGTAAAATCGACCGAGGCAAACTCCTTGACATCCTTATAAATAGACTGATGAATTTCGCGCGCCGATTGACCCCGGCAGTTTTTTAGTATCTCTATCAGCCGATCAGTACCATACTGCTCTCCGCCGGCGGCTTCGGCCTCGGTAACGCCGTCGGTATACATAAGCAGAATATCTCCTGACCTGAGAGAGATCGGTCTTTCCTCGTAATCAGCCTCGGGAATAACGCCTAAGGCCATGCCTCCTTCCTGAAGAAGTTCCATGGTGTCGTCTTTCCTGAGAAGGATCGGTTGATCGTGACCACAGTTAGAAAATGTAAAAATATCGTTTTTGGAGTCGAGAACACCGTAAAACGCGGTTACATAGTTTTCCCGTTCAAGAGATTCATACAGAAGGGCGTTGACTTTTTTACAGATGGTTCTGATGCCATAGTTATTCCTAATCTCAGCAATAAGCGAAGCGCGATAGGATGCCATAATCAGTGAGGCGGGAATTCCTTTGCCGGAAACATCGGCGATGGTAATCCCCGTCTGGTTTTCGACAATGCTGATGAAATCGTAATAATCGCCGCCGACTTCGCCGGACGGGATATTCACGCCGGAAATATCATAACCCTTATGTACCGGGTCATTCTCAGGGAGAAAAGTAACCTGTATATGCCGCGCGATGGTCAGTTGTTCTTCCAATCCCTTATTTTTAAGTATCCGCTCATGCATCATGGCCCGTTCAATAGTAACGGCGGCATGACTGGCAAAAGCGGTAACCACGTCGATACTGCGGCTGTCGTAAGCGTTTCGGTGAGTGGATTCCACATTGAGAACCCCGATTACACGTGGACCGATCTTAATCGGGACAACCATTTCCGAGAGTGTATTGCTGTTACTGGTAATATAACGATCATCTATAGTCACATCAGGCACTACGACCGGCTCGCCGCTTTTGGCCACCCAGCCAATCAGCCCCTGGCCTACTTTGAGCTGGATAAATTTATCGGACAAATCATCGTATCCATCGGCGTAAACCGTGGATATATCGCCGTTTTCCTCGTTGATTAAAAACACCCCGCCGGCCGAGCAGTCGACAACCTGCCTGATCGAGTGGATAATTTGTTTCAGCACCTCGTCGATATCAAGAGTGCTGGAGAGAGTCTTGCTGACATTATATAGAAGTTCGCGTTCACGAGCCTCGCGTCTGGCAGCCCGGTACAGGTTGGCATTATCGATGGCAACGGCGAACTGATTGGCCAGTCCGACCAGAGTATCCAGATCGTCATCATCGAACCCGCCGTCGTGCTTGTTGAGGGCTTCAACAACACCGATCATTTGTCCCCGACCAATCAACGGGATGGTCAGCGCCGAGCGGGGCGAAAAATCAATATGTTCCTCGATATGGGGACAATAGCGATTATCCGCTTGCAGATCATTGGAGATAACCGGTTCACGGTGTTCAGCCACCCAGCCGATCAGCCCTTCCCCTTTACCGAGTTTGAAGTACTTAACATCTTCCCCGTCAGCCTTCATGAGACGCGCCCGGGCATATTCATCCCGCCGGCTGATCCGATAAACCATAGCGGCCTCGGCATCGGCGGCCGTCATGGTCAACTCCAGGACCAATTTCATCAACTCTTCGTATTCCAGGGTGGAATTAAGCATTCGGGCGGCGTGCAGGAGCAGTTTCTCTATTTTACTTTGTGTTGACATAATCTTCCTTTTCGCCCGGGCAAGATAGCCGTATAGACATAAATGTCAAGGATTTCGACAGGTCAAAGTCCTGAAGATTACGAGTTTACCGTTGCTCTTAAGATATCAAAGGTAGAACCGGGGAGGAGAATCCCCCCTCCTCACTCCCCGGTATGATTGAGCGATATATATACCGCTCAAAGCCAGAGGCTTCGGTCCAGGGAGCGGTAATGAACCGCCTCGGCGATATGCGAGGTCTCTATTGAGTCCGCTTCTTCCAGGTCGGCCATGGTCTTCGCCACTTTTAGAATTCGATCATAAGCGCGCGCGGAGAGACCCTGCCGTTCAATGGCCAGACTTAAAAGCGTTCGTGACTTCTCATTAATTGGACAAAACTCCCTGATATCTTTTGACTCCATATCGGCGTTACAGTACATTCGCTTTCTATTCTTGAACCGTTCCAACTGTCGTTTGCGGGCGGCATTGACCCGGGTGCGGATAGACTCGGATTTATCGCCGCAGGCAATGGATGAAAGTTCCTCGAATTTCACGGAAGGCACGGTAATATGAATATCTATCCGATCCAGCAACGGCCCGGAAATCCTCGACATATAACGCTGAATGGTTGCCGTGGTACAGGTGCATTCATGGTTATTGTCTCCATAATAGCCGCAGGGACAGGGATTCATTGCCGCCGCCAGCATGAAATTGGCCGGGTAGGTCAGGGTGGTGGTGGCGCGCGATAACGTCACCTGGCCGTCTTCCATCGGCTGACGCATTACCTCCAGCACGTCTTTGCGGAACTCGGCGATTTCGTCAAGAAACAGCACACCATGATGCGACAGCGAAACCTCGCCCGGTTTGGGAATCCGTCCTCCGCCGATCAGCCCGGCATCCGAAACCGTATGATGCGGCGAACGAAACGGTCGGGTGGCAATAAGAGCGGTATTTTCCGGTAGAAGTCCGGCCACCGAATGAATCTTGGTTGTTTCCAGAGCCTCGGGCAGGGTTATCTCCGGCAGAATCGTGGGTAACCGGCGGGCCAGCATTGTCTTGCCCGATCCCGGAGGACCGATCATGATAATATTATGCCCTCCGGCGGCGGCCACCTCCAGAGCCCGCTTGGCTGATTCCTGACCCTTAACGTCCGAAAAATCAATATCATATTGACGCGCCGATGAGAAAACACTGGCGATGTCCATCTCAAACGATTTGATGGAGTCAGGATCCTCGAGAAAATGGACTGTTTCTCTTAAGGACGCGACCGGAAAGACAGGCATGGTATCGGCCATAGCCGCCTCGGAGGCATTCTCTTTCGGAACAATTATACCCTTAATGCCATTATCGCCGGACAGACTCATCGACATCGGCAAAACACCGGGAATCGGGCGAATCGAACCGTCCAGTGAAAGCTCCCCCAACATAACATAGTCATCAAAACGGTCCTTGAGAATCTGCCCGGTGGCGGCCAGAATACCGACCGCAATCGGCAGATCAAAGGCCGATCCTTCCTTGCGGATATCAGCCGGGGCCAGGTTGATAGTCACTTTCTTCGATGGAAATACAAAATCCGAATTCTTAATAGCCGCGGTAACCCGTTCCTTGGACTCGCGCACCGCGCCCTCAGGCAGTCCCACCGTGGTAAATGCGGGCAGTTGCTGCTGAATATCCGCTTCCACCTCCACCGAGTAGGCATTCACTCCAAGGGTTGCCGATGATATAACTCTGGCCAGCATAGGTATCCTTTCCTTAAGGCAAAGAGTTGAAAGATATCTTTGCCGCTTATATTGCAAAGGTATGGATAAAGACTGTCAGGGGCTGTCAGTGAAAATAAAAAAGATGTAAAACTAAGAACGGTTTGACTATTGAAAGATGAACTATATCAATACCCGGCGTGGGTTACGGTACCCAGAGCCGGATTTCGCGATTCATGTCGTCACCATATCGCTCCCATTTGACAAAAACGATTTCACGCCTGGTGTTTTCGACATAGTAATAATAAGTTACCCTGGGGTGTTCCTCTTGAATACAGATACTGTTAAATACCTTGCAATTATCCACTTTCAGAGAATCCCGATCGAGTACCCAGGTGCAGTTCCAATCGCAAAAATCCCGGTACTGGGTATCGTGTGGATCCAGCCTCATGGCCAGCGTATTGGGCGTGCCGACGGTAAAGATAAACTTCATCGTATCGACCTCGAGATCACCGGAATTGACTTGACCATAGTCACGTATAAGAGAATAGGTACCCCGATATTCGCCGGGTTTGAAAGCAATCTGCTCGGCGGGATCATCACTGTTGCATGATATAATAATCAACAACGCCACCGTAAGCATGGCCGATACAAGAAGTTTTTTATAAGACACAAATATCATCGTACATAAAACACCTCCGGATTTTGGCCGGAGGTTTAAAAAGTATTTCTTATTCCGGCAACCGAACCAGTTTAATAAAACGGCGGGTTTGATTCGGGAATTCACCCATGAGCTGTTCCAGTTTAATGGTATCACGTTCTGAAAAATACGAGAAAGATCCATATGGAACGGTGTTCACACTGTCACAAATCATATTAACATCAACTGTTATATCCTTGAAAATTACATTTCCACCGGTCGTAAGTTCATATTTGCCATAGGCGTTGCAAATGTCATAATTATCGGAATTGTAGCTACTTGCGGTGTCAATCTTGTACCGAAAAGTAAAATCAGTGAACGTCCATTCTGCCTCGACTTTATCAGTATGCGCATGAGCATCGCCTACTTTTTCTGTTACATCATATCAAGCTGTATACGCCCCTCTTAGACCAACCGGCGGTTC
Source organism: Candidatus Zixiibacteriota bacterium (assembly GCA_030642025.1). Classification (GTDB taxonomy): domain Bacteria; phylum Zixibacteria; class MSB-5A5; order GN15; family PGXB01; genus DAOWOO01. The sequence goes on from DAOWOO010000025.1 coordinate 8,442, forward strand.
AACAATAATATCGTCAGCGCAACCGGCAATCAGCACAATAGCGAATAACGGCAACCAGAAATATTTCACCATTACAAATCACTCCTTATATTTCTCAACCTATACCTAGCTCCCAAGATATGCAAAACCGGCTGCTTTGACAACCGAATTTTCATACTTTCTATATATTTAGACCTATTTAGGTTCCGAAATGTTCAACCAAAATACGGGTAAAAGACTATAATCTCCTTTTAATAACCGGGAGTTCCAGAAGCTCTTTGATATGTGTAATTTCATAATCCGGCTTTTCTGCAGGGTAGCGGATAATTTGATCTTTATGCGGCCCGACCAGCAGGCGGACTGTTTTCATGCCCAATAATCTGGCCGGAACTATATCGTTGTCCTGCCTGTCGCCCACCATAAGTGACTCATCCGGTCTGGATTTCAAGTTCTCCAGAACCGTTGTAAACATGCGGATATCCGGCTTGGAATACCCTATTTCACCTGAAACCTGGGTAGAGTCGAAATACTTCAGGATACCTTCGTTTTTCAGGTAATCATAGACCTCAACCGGTTGGTTGGCCGCCAGGCCGAGCTTGAACCGAGTCGTCAGTGTAGAGAGTACCTCATCCACACCTTCTTGAGTCAAATACTCACGGCTGGAATAGAAGGAATCGAATTCCCTTCTTATCTCACGGAACAGATCCTCGCGGGGCGAAACCGCCTGCCAGATGACATAGGAAAAAAGCGATGGGGCGTAACATCGAACAGCCTCAGACTCGGCTTCTTTAATAAAACCATCAGTCAGGTCTTTTCCCGCCTTTTGGATTACCAGTTCCTTCAAACGGATATTCCAGGCAGTATGTATCCGGGTTTCATCGATTATCGACCAGCCAATATCGAAGAGTATGGTCGTTATCTCAAACACAAGCGAACATCTTATTTTCAGATAATCAAAAGCCGCCTGTCGGCGGCTTTTGAAACAGTCGCACAGGTTCCAAGCGCTATTTGTCGCGCTCGGATGTTTTCTTCTTGTCTTTTATTGTCGCCTGAGCGGCGGCCAGTCTGGCGATTGGGACCCTGAACGGTGAACACGAGACATAGTCAAGCCCGACCCGGTGACAGAACTCCACTGATTCCGGATCACCACCGTGCTCGCCGCAGATGCCGATTTTTAGATCCTTCTTGACCGACCGTCCCTTGGTAGTGCCCATCTCAATCAATTGGCCGACTCCGTTCTGATCGATGGAGACAAACGGGTCATTCGGCAGGATTCCCTTTTCAACATAATATCGCAGAAACTTGCCGGCATCATCACGCGAAAATCCCATTGCCATCTGGGTCAGGTCGTTGGTCCCGACGCTGAAAAACTCGGCTTCCTTGCCGAGCTCATCGGCCGTCAGCGCCGCGCGGGCGATTTCCATCATGGTCCCGGACAAATAC
>DAOWOO010000437.1 GCA_030642025.1 Candidatus Zixiibacteriota bacterium
GTCTTTCTTTTTTTCTTTAGCTTTCTTCTTTTTTGCCATCGGGATCTCCTTTCGTTTTCAAGTTAAAATACCATTAGAGCCCCATTAGAGCATTTTGAAGAATAAAGCAAGCCTCTAAATTATGAGGCGTATTTTTTGGGGTATTCAAAAAATTCGGTTTTTCCGCATCGATCTCGAATCATTTCCCAGGAGGGGATTTCCAGATGAACGCAGTAAATCCCACTGGTGGGGATATTGCTCACCTGATCATTCCCCATGGCATTGGCCAGGCTTGTCATGCCGGGATTGTGCCCCACCAGCATCAGCTTGCTGATTTCATCATCCATTTGTTTGATTATAGCGACCATTCCCCGTTCACCGACTCCGTACATGGATTCAGTGTAGATAATATCTTCAAGGGGGTAATTGATCCCGGCCGCAATAATCCGGGCGGTCGTGGCGGCCCGGTTTGCCGGGCTGGACAGGACCAGATCCGGTAATACCCCTCGTTTTTTCAGTACGCCCCCCATAAAGGGTGCATTCTTGCGGCCCCGTTTATTGAGCGGTCGTTCAAAATCATCCAGACCGGAATATTTCCAGCTGGATTTGGCGTGCCGAACCAGATAGAGAATTTTCATAGTGGCCATGACCTTGGGGTTCGCGTAAAATTAACTCCACGTTTAAAGCGCCGCCGGATCATGCAGCCAAATTTTCTTGGCTGCCGCCCGCCCGCATTTTTTACAAACGTATTTCGGTTTTCTGACCATATCGGCAAACTTTTTAAAATTTTTTCTGATATCCTTGCCATCCCACTTGCACAGTTGTTTTGTTTTTTTTGCCATTTTTCTTTTCCTTATGCGGATCGGACATCATCAAGAAATCGGCTTATCTTCCATCAGAATCCGCCGCATTTCATCGAAATGAGCCTTTTCTTCCTTTTTTACATCCGGGTATTTCAATTTAAGTAATTTCAATGTATCCACAATGATCTCGGCCACGGTAAGCCGCATGTACGGCTTACTGTCAGCCGGAATGGCATACCAGGGCGCCCAGGACTTCGACGTCGCACCCAGGGCATCCTCATAAGCCTCCATATACCGTGGCCAAAGGCGCCGCTCCTTCATATCGGCCGTTGCAAACTTCCAGTATTTTTCCGGCTCGTTGAGGCGGGAAAGAAACCGTTCGCGCTGTTCTTGGGGTGACACATTCAGCCAGAACTTAAGGATGACCGTTCCGTTACGGGCCAGGTGTTTTTCATGGTCACGGATGGATTCATACCGCTCTTTCCAGATTTTATCCGGGTCCACGGGACCGGGGAGTTGCTGACCCTCCAGTATCTCGGGGTGGACGCGCACCACCAGCACTTCTTCGTAATAACTGCGGTTAAAGATACCGATCCGTCCCCGTTCCGGCAGTCGTTTGCTGCTGCGCCAGAGAAAATCATGGTCCAGCGCTTCCGCGCTCGGTTGCTTAAACGAAAACACCTGACATCCGGCCGGGTTGATCCCGCTCATGACGGAACGGATGGTACTGTCTTTTCCGCCGGCGTCCATGGCCTGAAAAATCAACAACAGCGCATAACGATCATGGGCATAAAAAACCCGCTGAAGTTCCGCCATCTCCTCAACACATGCATTCAGCCGGTTTTTCAGCTTTTTCTTTTTAGGGAGATCGTCCGGGGGCCGGGTTGGAAAATCGGTGCGTTGGAAATTTCCGTCAAAAGGAACCAGGTACGGTGATTTTATAGCGGCAAACATATGTGATCATCCTTTCTTTTCCATAAACTGAGCGGTTCCAGATTTATGGTTCCGGGTTCAAGGGTTATAATATGTCGGAATTGCAAAGTTTAGAACATGACATCATTAATTGAGTTCTTTCACCCATTGGGTGAAACA
>DAOWOO010000173.1 GCA_030642025.1 Candidatus Zixiibacteriota bacterium
ACACCGGTCACGGCAATCCTTCATTTGTTACCAGCGATATCCCGGGGCTAACAAACTACCATCAGTACTTGCTTGGTATCGGCAACTGCTGTCTGCCAAACACCTTCGGTGATGATTACTCCACCCCTTGTTTCGGCGAGGCATTTCTCCAAGTGGCCGAAAAGGGCGGAATCGGATATATAGGCGCCACTAACGGTACCTACTGGGATGAGGACTACTGGTGGGGTGTCGGCTCTGGCCCAATAGTCGGGGCAGGCCCCACATACGAGGAGACTGGCCCCGGAGCCTATGACGGCGTATTCCACGACCACGGAGAACCCGTAACCAGGCATTTTATAACCAATGATGCCATTGTATTCGCCGGAAATATCGGTGTTACGGAAGGTTGTAACGGTGGTGGAAGAACCAATTACTACTGGGAAGCCTACCACCTGATGGGTGACCCATCGATTATGACATATCTTGGTGTACCCACTGCCAATACCGTAAGCCACGAATCCGCAATTATGATGACCGCCTCCACCACTACGGTCCAGGCCGACCCGGCTTCTTATGTCGGTATCACTGTGGACGGTATTCTTCATGGCGCCGGATATGTTGATGCCTCAGGTTCGGTTATCATCGACCTTGTACCATTTGCCGTACCGGTTATAGCCGATATCGTTATTACCGGACAAAATAAGATCCCGTATTTTGGGACAATACAGATTATCGCCCCCAATGGTCCATTTGTTATATACGACCAGCACGATATTAACGATGCGAGCGGGAATAATAACGGCCTGGTTGATTTTGGTGAAACGATCAAACTCGGTATGCAGTTGATTAACGTCGGCCCTGATATGGCCTATTCCGTGGAGGCCACTATTGTTACACTGGATACTTTCGTAACCATCACCGACGACTACGAAGCCTATAGCGATATTCCGGGCGATTTCGGCACTGAATACATTGCGGATGCTTTCGAATTCAAGGTCTCCCCGCTTACACCGGACGGCCATAATATCTCATTTGAACTACAGGTTCACGGTTATGATGCCAAATGGGATACTACCTGGACCAGTTCTTTCAATATTCCCGTCCACGCCCCGACTCTTGAATATGTTTCGGTTGCCATTTCGGATGTCGGCGGTAATGGCAATGGCATCCTGGATCCCGGCGAATCGGCCGAACTGGTTGTTACTGTCCAGAACACCGGCTCCGGACAAGCTGATGATATCGAGGCCACACTTTCCGAAAATGATATATATGTCGCGGTATCCGATGATTATGGCTATATTGGCGTTCTTGCGCCTGACGGCGGTACCGGCGACAACTCCGGCGATGTCTTTGTTGTCAGTGCCGACCCATCCTGTGTCATGGGTTACGAAATGACCTTTGAATTAACACTGACTGGCGCTGGAGGCTTGTTCAAAATGGTCACCTTCGATATTATAATCGGTGACCGCGAAGCAATATTCGCCGATGACTTCTCCACTGATCTGGGCTGGACAGGTTACAGTGGCTCGGCTGAATGGCAGAGAGGTCCGGCTGTGGGCGGCGAAGGCGATGATTCTTATGGCGGTCCCGACCCATCCACAGATCATAGTCCCGGCGAGGATAATTATCTTCTCGGCAACGATCTTACGGCCGGTATCGGCGGCGATTATGACGATGGCATTGTCGGCACTCATTATATAACATCACCTGTAATTGACTGCTCCGATTATGATGGCGTCCAGATGACATATTATCACTGGCTCGGAATCGAAAGTCATACTTATGACTGGGCTGTATTTGACGTTTTTGACGGCTCTCAATGGGTAAACATCTTCACCAATGAAAGCAGTACCCTTGATGAGCAGCAATGGGTTGAGGATTTTAGCGATTTATCCGCGTATGCCAACGACAACGCCGAATTCCAGATTAGATTCGGTTTGGGTAAATCCGATGGTTCAATGGCTTGGTGCGGCTGGAATATCGATGATATTGTCATTAAGGGCTATAATCAGGCAACCGGTACTCCTCAGATGGCCATGTCGGTATCTTCAATCGCCGACAGTCTGGATCCCGATGACACTGCCGATCATATTATAAATATCGAAAACAGTGGTGATGGCCGTCTCAAAGTAAGATTCTCCAGTGAGACAACCTGGCTGAATTTCGAGACCGGTTACCAGTATATCTATCCCGGCACCAATCTCGATTTCCATGTAATAATTGACGCCACCGGTCTTACTCCGGGCAACTACAGCGGCGAACTGAATTATACATCCAATGATCCGGCAGATCTCAACGGGACCATTCCTGTCGAATTGAATATTTATGCTCCGGTAATTGGTGTCAATACGCCGAATATCGATGAAACAGTGACCATTGGCGAAAGCATTGAAACTGAGATTATAGTGGAAAACACCGGCCCTGGACAGTTAAACTATCAGGTCGGATGCATTATGTACTCGAAGCTCGGCGCCAAGTCCGGGCTTGATGAAGCAGCCGCAATCGATGTTATGCCGGCTCCGATCGGTTCTCGTATGGAAGACCCCGATAAGGGCGGCGATCCGGAACCGACCTATCCGCCGGTAACCAAAGCTGGCGGCGGTCCCGATACTTTCGGCCATTCCTGGATTGATTCCGATGATCCCAATGGCCCTGCGTTCGGTTGGGTTGATATAAGCGGTCTCGGCACCGAGGTTATTCTCGGCGATGACGACACTACCGCCGCTATTGCAATCGGGTTTGACTTCCCGTTTTACGAAAACGCTTATCCTGAGCTGTATATCGGCTCCAACGGCGTGATTTCATTCGGCCAAGGCGTCAAATCGCGCACCAATTCAGCCATAACAACCGACGTAGAACCAAATAATTTAATTGCCCTCTGGTGGGACGATTTGGACCCGACATCCGGTGGAAATATCTACTATTACTATGACAATAGCGCCGAAGAACGCTTTATTGTTAGCTATAACGGGGTACCAAACTATGCCGGCGGTGGCGGTACCGGTTCACTGAACTTCCAGGCCATCCTTTATACAAGCGGCAAAATCACCCTCCAGTATGGGACTATGGATCCCGGCACGGATGATCTGCTTGGCGCCTCCATAGGTATTGAGAATGCTGACGGCAGTGACCGACTGGTGATTGCCTGCGACGCCGCCTATATGCACAATGACCTGGCTATCAACATTTCTGCGGGCGGATGGCTGTCGGTTCAACCACGCGTCGGGAATCTTGCCCCGGATGAAGCCGACACACTGGTGATTATCCTTGACGCCGCCGAGTTGGAGATTGCTGACTACGCCGGTCAACTGGATATAACATCCAACGATCCCGTCACACCAACGATTACCATACCGGTCAGTTTTTCGGTTAAAGCACCATATGTATGTGGTAATGTTGACAATGACATAGACAACCTGATTAATCTGGCGGATATTCTTTATCTTATCGCCTCGGTTTATGCTGAAGGTGACCCTCCACCGATTTATAATGCCGCTGACGTGGATTCCAACGGCGATCTGAATCTGGCTGACATATTGCTTTTAATCAGCTATGTCTATGGTGAGGAACCCCCGGAACTGAATTGCCCGTAGCACATGCTTATTTTTTCAGACAGGGACAGGCGACAATCTGTCCCTGTCCCGATACATGCCCTATACCACTCGCCATATCGCCTGCCAATGAAATCGCAGGCCTATGTATGACGACTATGGTTTATGTCTGTTTTGTCCGACATAGATAATATCTTGACAGATTGGAATATGCCGGTACATTACTTACAGAAGCCGGGAATTAACAACTCCGGCGCCTTGAGAGAAGGAGTTTTGGACCTGAAACATGATGGGAACAGTGCTATGAAAAGACCGAAAGCGGCAGGCAACGCCGCCCTGTTAATTTTGATTATCTTCCTGCTGACCGGAATAACCGGCCAGGCGCAGGTAAAAGAAACCTATTTCCTGTTCAAATTCGATAATCCTGAATTGCTTGAGAGAGTTTCCAGGATCGTTTCCATCGATAAAGTCAGAAACGACACCGCCTGGGCGTATGCCGTCAATAATAAAATAGATGATTTTGCCGATCTGGGCATTCCATATACGGTCCTGCCCCACCCGGGTTCATTGACAATAGCCAAAATGGTTGCCGATAAGGACTCCATAAGCGATTGGGCATTTTACCCCACATTCGGTCTCTATAAATCAATGATGTACGACTTTGCGAACAATTATCCGAGTCTATGCCGGGTCGTAAATATCGGGTCAGCGGAGTCTGGTCTTGACCTGCTATATGTTGTTATCTCGGACAATGTCCACGACGAAGAAGATGAGCCGGGAGTAATGTATACCAGCACTATGCACGGTGATGAAACAGTCGGCTATATCCTGATGCTCCGTCTGATTGATTCACTGCTGACAACCTATGGCACCGATTCACTGGTTACCCGGCTAATTGACAGTTGCGAAATATGGATTAACCCTCTGTCCAATCCGGATGGAACTTATGGTTCCGATACCACCGTCATTTACAATCCCACCCGAACCAATGTCAATGGTGTCGATCTCAACCGAAATTATCCCGATCCCCAGGATGGGCCCCATCCTGACGGCGAGATATATCAGTCGGAAAC
>DAOWOO010000058.1 GCA_030642025.1 Candidatus Zixiibacteriota bacterium
ATAATAAGACCGACCAATGAGGCAATTATATATCCGCAGGCCAACCTGATTCCGACCACCGCCCAGTCGCCCAAATAGGCCACCGCCGTCGAGGCCGCCACCAGCGGATTGACAATCGGCCCGGCGATCATGTATGCCACCGCCGCTGAAAACGGCACCCCTTTTCGTACCAGTCGTCTGGTGATGGGAACAATGGCGCACTCGCAGGAGGGAATAATCACCCCCAGCAAGGCTGCCGCCAGAATGGCCAGAGTTCTTTTTTTCGGAACAATGGCGGCAATTTTCTCCCTTGAAATAAAAACCTCAATTATCCCGGAAATCAGTGAGCCTATCAGAACAAACGGCAGAGCCTCGATAACGATACTTACAAAGGCGATACTGAAAGTGGCCAGAACCGAATTGTCCCGCCCGACTATGAATGGTACAACGGCGGCGACTGATAAGATCAGTAGCCCGGTATATATAAAAACAGGAAATTTCCTGTTTGATGCCATGGTCAAAGTATTATGCATATATCAACTTCTACCGTTACACCTATGTGCGGCCCGCGTTATTCGCCAATGACCATAACCGCTTACAGCCTGTCAAGCATTTATTAGTTACATATATACGAATTCAATAGCCGGTCTTTTGGAGAAAAAGGGGCCGGCGGTAAACCACCGGCCCCGTGCATGGAGATGCATGGAAGTGCAAGGAGGATTTTTTATCTTTTGTCAAAGGGTCATTTGCAGCCCGCCATAGATTATGCGCCCATAGGTCGGGGCGTAGAGGAAGGCGGCGTCATCCGTATGTTTTTCCTCCTGGATATAATCGGTCAGATTCCGGGCGCCGAGATAAACGGTATAGCCTCCCGGAAACCGATATGACGCTTTGGCATTCAATGTTACAAATGACTCGGTTTCCTTTATCTTGATTTCATTCTCATTTTCCGCTTCGAGATAGTCGATATACATTTTCCCCTTGTAGTCGCCGTTTAGCACGAAAGACCAGTTTTTCAAGGCATAGTCGATTTTAAGACCGCCCGATGTTTCCGGGTAACGAGATATTTTCTTGCTGATTTCATAATACTCGGTGCCTTCCCAGTCGGTGCGTCCATGGTCGTATTCGCTGTTGTTATATGCAAAATTGACGGCCAGCGACAGGTTGTCAGCAATGATAAACTGACTGCCTATTTCCGCTCCCATGACACGGGCATCGTCAATATTCTCCCACTGATATGTGTATCCCCGATTCACGATATCCTCGTCGGCTTCGGCGAACGATATGGCATTCTTCAAATCGGTTCGGTACAGATTCAGGCTCAGGTTCACAGCCGACAGGAAATAATCCGCTGTAAAGCTGTAGCTGTAGGACTTTTCAGGTTTGAGATCGGCTGATTTATATACTCGAGGTGAACCGCTGCAGAGGTGCAGATCCTCGGAGAATCCATAAGGAACCCTGAAACCGGTACCGAAACTTCCGCGCAGTATCAGGTTTTCAGCCGCCTTGTATTTCATGGCAAAGCGGGGATTGACGGTCGACTCATTGTATTCGATTGGCTCGACCCCATCGGTGGCCACATTACCGGAACCGCGGAAACTATCTTTTGACTTGTGATAGTCAAACCGGATTCCCGCAACCATCTCGAGATTACCGGAGAGGAAAAATTCGTCCTGCAGGTATGCCCCGAACTGATCGGCCTTCTTACTGCTGAATGAGGTATATGACTCGGCCAGATCATGATCGACATATTTGCCGGATTCGTCAAGTTCATTTCGGGAATACTGCATTCCAGCAAGAAGACGATGGGTTCCGCCCAGCGGGAAGACATAATTCAATGAGGCAACATACAGATCCTCGTCAGCCAGGTAGGGACGCAATTCCTCCACAGGAGGTGTTTCACCGATTAGTTCTTCATAATCGCTGAGGAAAGTGTCATTGGTAGCGTTACGTTTATGCCGCGTGAAAGTGGCGTCGGCATGAAGCTCACTTCCATTCCGGAAGTTTTTCGAATAACCGAACCCGAATGAATAACGGTCAGTGATAATCCTCTCCGAGCCGGCATAAAAAGGATTTTCGAAAGCGTCATCGAGTAGCTCCCCGCCCTGACGGGTTTCACTGATAATGTGGCCCCGAATTACAAGCTGATCGAAACCGGACAGGTCATCCACGAATACGCTAAAACCGGCATTCTTGATATTGGTGCGCACTCTGTCCGAAATGCCGTCCGGTTTGTGCACCTCATCACGGCCGTTTCCATCACCGGTTTCATCGATAGCATTACCCCTGCTCTGTTGAGCAGAAAGAGATATCGCCACATTATCCTTCCTTGTACCGGCGGTGATTTCATACTTATTCGTGCTGTGTTCCCCGAACTCAACACCGATAGTATACTCGGTTTTATGGGGAACAGTCGAGATAATGTTGATGGCTCCGGCGACGGCATTACTGCCGTATAAAGCCGATCCGGCGCCTTTGACTACCTCGATCTGGCCTATATCGGCCGTGCCCAGTTGCTGAAGTCCGTATACCGAGGCCAGCCCGGAATAAACAGGCTGACCGTCAAGAAGTATCTGGGTATGGTCAGCGCCAAGTCCCTGCATGCGGAGAATGCTGAAATTACAGGCCTGGCATTGTTGTTCGACTCGAAGACCGGGAGTGCCATCGAGGGCTTCATACAAATTATGCGCCCCCTTATCACGTATTTCCTTGCGGCTGATAACCTCGGTCCGTACCGGAACATCTTTTATATAACGCGGCGTTCGGGTCGCCGTAACGACCACGCCGGAAAGCCTTAGCGGATCCTCATTAAGGACGATATCGACATGTGCATGTTGACCGGGTTCTACCACAACCTCTATAATCTCAGTTGCATAACCGATAATCGAGGCCATCATCTTATGTGTCCCCGGTGAGACCCGGGGAATATCATATGACCCGTCAATTGTGGTTGCCGTCCCGCGATTGGTTCCCTCTACCATAACCGTAACCCACGGAAGCGGCTCGCCCGTCTGTTTGTCTGTTATATGTCCGGAGATTGCGCCACTGTTACCATATACCAAAACAGATGCGAGAAGAAAATTTATGGTGAAAAATATTATTGCTCTAATCATATCCAAAATTCCTGTAAAGGATTTAGTTTATTCCTGTTGTCCACTATTTTTCAATCCGATTGTACGCGGTTAATCAACAGGACAACGGAGGGGCGCGATTGGAGTAATAAGTAAGAAAGGGCTCTGAATAGCCTGAAATGTTGAAGATATTTTGAATTAAGGCAACAACCCAAATAATTAGAAATAGAAAAACAACGGCCATAATTAACTTGTCAAAAATACGAGATACGGAATGAATTAACATGTATTCTTTACCGGTATGCGAATGACTGCCGCCGTTAGATTCACCCGAACTGCTGCTCTCTGTGGCGTGGCTGTGGACAATGACCCGACCATCGGGAAGGATATGAATATGCATGGAGATTATAGACGCCCCGATAAAGCCGGTCAGGGCCAGAATAATCACGAGAGCCACCGGACAAATCAGTTTTCCGTAAAGACTTATGAAAGGCATAATCCGTAACTCTGCCAAAGCCTGCGGCCTGTCTGAACCCGACAATTGTTAGTACATTCTAACATCGTGCTTGTGAAAATAGTAATTTGCGATCAGATGTCAAGAGAAATTATTAGACGACTCTAACTTATTTGGGAAATTCCCATATCGCCTGATTTCGGCAAATAAATAAAACAAAAACGATTAATTCTCAATAAGCAAGGGTAAGTACCTGAGGGGGAGTAGGCACTTACCCTTTTAGTGGGAGGCCGCGGGATGGATGGAAGCGACCCCCCTATGGAATCCCTAAGGATAGGATTAATGTCAGTTCAATACCTCCGGCAGCCCGTAACGTTTCATCTTTGCCCGGAAGGTTGACTCATGGATGTCAAGTATTCGCGCCGCCTCGGACTTGTTGCCCCCTGAGGAAATCAGCGCCTCAACCAGGAGCTTTTTCTCAAATTCCTCTACCCGCGCATAGAGTGAATTGGCCCGTTCGTCGTCGGCTTTTTCAAACATCGGACGCGACAGCTCAAGGATCGAGCCATCCTGCGCCATTGATGAGAGCACCGCCAGTTGTTTGACCTCGTTTTGAAGCTGTCTGATATTACCTGGCCAATCCTGCGCCACGAATAGCCGCACCAGTTCAGGTTCCGGCTTTTCGTCGTTTAATAGACCATACTGTTTCATGAACAGTTCCAGCAAGAACGGTATATCCTCCTTGCGCTGCCTGAGTGGCGGCAGTTCAAACGTGATTCCGGCCAGGCGGTAGTACAGGTCGCGCCGGAATGCGCCCTTTTCGACCATCTCCTCAAGATTACAGTTGGTGGCGGCCACGATGATGACATCAAGATTAATCTCATTAGACGTGCCGAGCGGACGGAGCTTTCTGGTTTCGAGAATATTCAATAGTTTGGCCTGCACCATCAACGGCAGTTCACCGACTTCATCAAGAAGCAGGACCCCGTGGTTGGCCGCTTGGAAAAGTCCGGTTTTACACGTATCCGCGCCGGTAAAAGCCCCGCGCTCATAACCGAACAGTTCCGATTCAATCAGGGTATCCGGTATGGCGGCGCAGTTCACCGATATATACGGCTGATCGGGTCGGGCTATGGAATGGAAGTATTTTGCCAGAAAATCTTTCCCGGTTCCCGTTTCACCAACCAGGAGGATAGGTAGATCGGAGTTGCGCAACAGCCTCAGATGCGAGACTATCCGTTTCATTTCATTGTTGCAGGTTGGGAATTTGTCGGCGTCAATATCTACCGGCGGCATGGTTCCTGTTCCAGCCGGGGCGACACATTCGCCGATACACCTTTGCATCTCATCGACCTTGGGTTTGATACCGCAGGCGCGGTACAGCTCTTCGGCTCGATAGAGATACATGGTTCGGCGGCCCTGCCGGAATACTGTTGATTTGCCCGCCGCCGCCATGCAGTCAGCCAGTTCAAACCTGGCCTTATGCTCCTCAAGGAGACTTATGGCACTGTGGAAAGTCTTTTTGGCTTCATCGTTTCGGCCGAGCTTCTCATGACAAACCGCCTGGATGCGGTACAGCGCGCCAATCTCGACGGCATCATCAAGTTTCCTGAAAATCGCCAGCGACCGGTTGGCTATGGTCAGCGCCTTGCGGTAGTTGCCTCGGATAGTATACAATTCGGCCAGATGTCTTAAAGGCCGCGCCGCAAGGAAGGAGTTGTCGGCAACTTTTCCGCCTCGAGTATAGGCTTCGCCCAGAAGTCGGTCGGCATCATCGAAACGCCCTTCTTTAAGCGCCAACTCACCGGCGTAAGTCAGGTAGATTATTTTCTGACGATCCATCCGGTTACTCCGGATGATATCCAGGGCGGCGTCGAGCGACTGGTGGGCCGCTTCATACTGCATCATCTGGACCTGCACATACCCCAGTGAGAGATAGGCCTTGCCCAGTTCCACCTGGTCATCAAACTCGCCAGAGAGCCTGATATTCATCCGGATATGATCTTCAGCCGACTTCAATTTCCCGATCAGGGTATAAATTCGGCCGATATTGCCGAACAGGTACGCCAGTCGTTTCTTGTTGTTTTCGCTCTTGGCGGCCTCGACAGCCTCGAGGAGACAGTTGAGCGAACCATCGAGATCACCTTTCCAGAAAAGTATTCCGGCGGTGCTATTGAGCGCCCGACCGGTGTCAGCAATATTGCCCCCACGTCTGTAAATCGATTCTGCGTCGCGATAAGCCTTCTCAGCATCACCAAACTTGCTCATGTCCCGGAAAATATCTCCGAGAACCATATAACATTCCGCCAGCGCGTCGGTATCTCCAGCCAGCCTGGAGATCATATCAATGGCGGTTCTTATCAACTGGAGAGCTTTGGGGAATCTGTTTGATGAGCTGTATGCTTTTGCCGCCAGACGCAGTAATGTACCGCTGTGTATGTCAGTCTGTCCGATCAAATCATCATGGATCGACTCAAAATAGCCGACGGCGCCGGCAAAATCCCGGCTGGCCATCAGGTCGTCCAGATACTTGACGCAACTGACGCGGTAGGTAATATCTGCGTTCAGTGCTTTACTCATCTTAATTCCCTTTCTGCTGTATCTCCAAATTTGGTTGAGATTCAGACGGACTGTGATCCTGCGTGTTTGTACTAACCTCAATCTGTTCATTGTCGATCACGGTAACCGGAATGGTGAAACTTCTCAGATGATTGATTAAAATGTAAATATCAAAGGTCAAAAAGCCGGTGTCATAGAAATTCAGCGACGGTGTATTGAAATTGGGATCATTGGAGGTCGAGCCATACTCACCACCCCAGGGGTGTTCGTCCGCTTCGTTGAAACTCATTTGACTGCGAAAGGAATTGTCGACGCCGTAACTCGGCACTGACAGCGCCAGAAATAATATCGGCACTATAGAATAAGGGCTTTAGCTTTCATCTTGCCCACTCCTTTGTTAAGGTTTTATTTGAACATTTCATATTTGTTACTCCGTTAGATACTCCTATAGCGTGAGGTCATGTCATGAAGCAGGGATTCCATCCGTGTATAAGTTAACAAAATAGCTCAATTCTGTCAACTAATTTTTACAATCTGTGCACAGTGCGGACAAGATCGTCCATGCCGCTTTTAATTCGCTTGACTCGACTGTTTCCGGTGGGTATACTTTATAATTGTCAGACAATTCATCAGTTCCGAAAAAGGAGACTGAATATGACATATTACAGGCGTTATTCTTGTCTCAGCCGACCGGCGGCTATATTACTGGTGACAGCCCTGTCTGTTATTACCGTTTGCTGTACATCAATAAAAACCGATTATGCCGACCTCTCGCCTGAGATAAAAGAGGTGCAGGCCTGGAAAGTTGTGTGGGCCGGTGATACCATTGCAGCCGATTCCAGGGCCATCCGCGAAATAGAGGGAAGTTTCAAATCGAAATTTGCCCGAAAAGAGTACTACGCCGAGTATCTCTATCAACTGGCCGAACAACTGCGCGGACTGGGGTATCATGTTATCGATGAAGACATCCCGGTGGCGATAATTCAAGTCGCTATTTCCGGCACCAAATGGACTGAGGTCGAATATCTCGATAGTGACGCCAATTCGATTCAGGATTTCCGCAGGCGTCATCACCAGGACGATCCCGGTCCGTCCGGCGGCGACGATGCAATTGCACCGATTGTTTTGTGCGGCGATGACGTAACCTCCGTCTCGGTCAGGCTCAGTGGTGCCGATGGCACATCACTGGGCGCTATTGATATTTCCGGCGATAAAATCACCCCTGAAAAAGCCGCCGGAGCAATCGACAAGGTGATACGGGAAGGGGAATAGGGTCCGTAGATCGGATTTCGAGCGAGGCAGAGACTATTGGATAATATAAGGGCAATCAGAACATCCATGCTTATTCTCACTTGCCTGTTTCTGGTGAGATTTGTACCCTTGTTATTTCCTGAAGCCCGATTATGGGGTATTAATCAACTGGTTTTTCTGCCTTTTGCATACACTCTGGCTTTTGGAATAGCAGGAATAACCTCGTTGGCGCTTCCCCGGATAAGACAATCGGCCCTTTGGAGCGA
>DAOWOO010000078.1 GCA_030642025.1 Candidatus Zixiibacteriota bacterium
AACAATATCTAAGCGGACAGTCAATTGTGGCACATAATCCGTTTGATGATTTATCAAACACCCCCAGCAATTACAACGGTTCCAATGACCCTGTCAATCCCGCTAATACGCCGAATATGAGCTGGTCATGGCGCCCCAGCGGCGGCTGGATTATGTACAATCCCAAATCCTCCATTACCGGCGGCTGGACATCCGGCGGTGAGAGGTTTATTATTTACCAGGTGGAGGTGGTTCTGGACGGCGCCGATACAGTCGGTCTCCGTCTGACCACGACCAATAACTATACTTATACCTGGTAGCTACCCGCCGTCTGAAGCGGCCAGGATGTTTTTATAATAATCTATTTCCGAAGAGAGCAGTGTTTATAGACAAGGGCGCTGCTTTTTTCTGCTATAAATTTATCGGGCCATCGCCATCACCCCGCGTAAAATGAAAACAGGATAAATTTTCGGATATCGGACCAATCAGTTCCGACAATTTTGGCGACAGGGCCAGAGAAAAATTCGATGGTCCCTTTCGGAATCCAGCATTTTCGAATGCCCGGGTCCAGGCGGCATGCAATTGATTCGATACGATAATATCCGGTTTTTCTTTCTCAAGATATTCCGCCGCGGCGGTGATAATCTCGTTTTCTCTTCCCGGAACCGAGAGGCAATCGACAATTGTCCCTGCGCGCATATTCCCGAACTGGCGGTGGTCGGTCATGACGGTGTTTAACATAACTGCCCAGCCGATAGTCAGATCATCTTCAATAATACGAAGTTTTATGAAACGTCTGTCATCTTCTGGGTAGAGGATTCTCAGAGTCTCAGAGTCGCGTCCGGCAATCATACGGTATCGATTTCGGCATTGATTCCAGATTTCATCGGCCCAGCCGACGAAAGCGGTAAATGATTCTGCCCGGATATTGGCCTCTCTGTTTATTTTTCGATTTCCTGAAAATATATCGCTAAGTTTCAGGGTGGCCCATCCCAGCCCCGTAAGCGCGAGAATATCCAGACCCGCTTTTCTGATAATAGATGTTCGCAGAGACCTGATATTTCTGAGGAATCGGTATGGTCTGAGTATCCTAAAATAAAACGGCACCGGTTCAAGTGACCATCTCATTCCTTTTAAAAACCGCGGAAGAGGCTGATTCGGCCCGCCCATCCCGAGCGCATACATCAGCGGCTGTTTTTTCAGAGCATCGGCCAAAAGCTGCAGGCCGACCAGGTTATAAGCCTTGTTAATAACCCCCTCCGAGATGGGAAGCTGATAATCACCGATCGAGATTATCTTGCCATCAATAAAGAAATCCTGGCGCTTGAGAATATACCCGCCCCGGACGTTATTTTTATCATCCACGGCAATGAAATATTCCTGGAATATTTTCCGCCTATCAATATTGGGAAGCCATTGAGGAATATGGCTCGGTGGAAACTGAAACCGTACACTACCGTCTTTGAGCCGACGGTTAAAATCGACTACCGACGGTTCATCGGTTGCCGTATACGGTCTTATCGTGACAGGCACGTTTTGGCTATCGGGTTTTGGCGCATAACGTTTCTATTAAGGGTTCTTTCGTACTTTTTTAAAACGGTCGGTATGCTGGTTATTTTCGGCGATAGAAATTTTAACCGGGACCTTGTAGTTTTCGAGAAACCTTCTGCAATAGCTTTTAATTATTATGGCCAGTTCGTCAAGCGATTCGGTTTTACCTGGCGTCACCCGGGCGCAGACAATTTGCCCTACCAGCGGGTTTTTTTCACCGTACACGACCGCTTCGGTTATATTAGGCATCTGTTCAATGACATTTTCAACCTCGGCAGGGAAGACCTTCTGGCCGCCGACATTTATAATCTCCGATTCACGACCGAGAATTCTCATATAATCGCCATCAACCTCGACCATGTCGCCGGTAACAAACCAGCCATCATCGGTAAAAGGCGATTCAGCGTTAAGGTACCCCAGCATGGCCGAGTCGGCTTTTATCTGAAGGATACCATCGATAATCCGGGTTTGGTACCCCTCGCCGCCGATTCTTACCCAGGCCGAATCGGAGCTTTTTGATTTTGAGCGGAGGGTGCCGACCTCGGAGGTGCCGTATTTTTGTAGAATCGTCACTCCCGGAAAAATCTTGGCGCATTTTTTAAGCGTCATTTCCGACATCACCTCGGTACCATAGGTGATATACTTTAACGACGACAGATCATGGCAATTATAGGCCTCGCTTAAAATAAGCAGATTAAGAAAAGTCGGCGATACCGGAAGAACTTCCACCCGGAATTTTTCTATGGCATGGCAGATGGTGTCGGGAGCACGATTATCAGCCGTGATCAGACAGCTTCCATTCGACAGTGAATAAAACAGCGTATCGATTCCGGCGATATGATCAAAAAGCAAAAAGGACAATGTCCTCAGGTTATGCCGCCGGATTTTGTATTTAACCAGCAGTCTGGAAAAATCATGCACCACCGCCTTGCTTTTCCCGGTGGAACCTGATGAGAAAAGCACCAGCCCGGGGTGACCGATATTGCGCAGAACCCGGTACAGCTTATGGTCACTTTTGCAATCGAAATGCAAGATAGCGGCATTGTCCGCTGAATCCAACCGTATCATGGCCGTCCGCATGGCGATTTTGGAAAACTCTTTGCGCTTTTCCTGTGATGGTGTCGTCAGGGGGATGACGATACAGCCATGCTCGATTAAGGCCAGAAGTGCGGCCACGGCGTTGGGGGAAAAGTCGGCTTCAAGTGTTACGGCGTCACCGGGTGCGATATTTTCATTTTTAAGATAATCCTGCCAGTATTCAAGTCGCTCCAAGAGCTGTCTGTATGTGAAGCTTGCATCTCTCCAGATAAGAGCCTTGTTATTCGCGGCTTCGTCAAATATCTTTTTGAGAAAATCGATAAACACTACACGCCGCCGAGATAGATAACCTGTCCGGTTATAAAATCGCTTTCGGGCTGAATGAAAAAGTCGATAGCGTTACTGATATCGCGGAACTCGCCGTAACGGCGGATTGCCTGGCGGTTTATCAGGCTGTCCATTTTTTCGACCGGGACCGATTTGATAAGGTCGGTCTTGACCGGGGTGGGGCCGACGGCATTGACAGTGATACCGAAATCGGCCAGCTCTCGCGCCAGTATTTCAGTCAGGCTGACTACCGCCGCTTTGGAGGAGGCGTACAGGGCTTCACCCTCAAGTTTCAGAGGGGTCGCCACCGTGGCAAAATTGACTATGCGCCCGAATTTATTCGTCTGCATCAGACGCGCCGCCTCACGGCAGAATAGAAAAGTGCCGTACAGATTGGTCTTGAAAATCTTGTCCACCGATGACATCGGGGTTAAGAGAGAATGATTCATCGAGGCCACCCCCGCATTATTGATCAGAGCATCGAGTCTGCCGAAATCGCGCCGTATGGCGGAAAACATCTTCTTGACATCGTCTTCCGAGGAAACATCAAGACAGAAATGCCGATAGTTGTCAATCTTATAGTCCGTTTCACCGCGACTGCACCCGGCCACCCGGTATCCCTTATCGGTATAGTATCCCACCAGGTATTTGACGATTCCTTTGCTGGTTCCGGTAATGACCATGACCGGAGAATCAGGCATTGGTTTTCTCCTGCACCAGGATATCTATGTAATCTGCCAGGGTCTGAATTGTCCTGAACGGACTGTTTTTCTGTGACATGGCGCGCTCATCGGCAATCGAGATCGCCACGCTCATATTTTCATCTATTTTCTGTTCGGCGGCCACGATAAGATTGACCAGCCCCAGCGAATCAAGGGAACTTCCGGGACCGAAGAGTACCGTCACGGGCGATTTGGCCAGTTTCTGATCGGCCGGCAGATCGATGTTTACCTGCTCGACAGCATCGTAAAGAGCCTTCAGAATAATTTCATTGTCACTCATTTAATCACCGCAATTGTCACGTATTTAATGTCAGAACAATATAAAAAATACCGGCCCCGGGGTCAAATTATAGGATAATAAGATTACTCTTTATTCGTAATCCGATTCGAGGTATTCTTTAGTCATGGTCTGGCGGTGGATTCGCTCGGCGAGCCGTTTGGAGAATTCCTCCGCCGTTTTCTCGCCGTAAATCTTGAGCATATGGTTCATGGCGATAACCTCGGAAATTACCGTGATATTCTTACCGGGGGAAATCGGGACATTGACAATCGGGATCGGCACACCAAGAAGGGTGGTGTAACGGTCTTCCATGCCAAGCCGCTCGTATTCGAGACTATCGTCCCAGTAGGTCAGGTGAACTTCAACCTCGATACGTTTCTGAAGCCTGATAGCCCGGATACCGAACAACTTCTCGATGTCAATAATGCCTATACCGCGGATTTCCATATGATGTCCCAGAAGCTCGGAGCCGGTTCCGACTACCAGGTCAGGGGATTTGCGGGTGATTTTTATGACATCATCGGCCACCAGCCGATGCCCGCGTTCAATCAGGTCGAGCGCCACCTCTGATTTCCCGACCCCGGATTTGCCGGTGTACATCAAACCGACACCGTATACATCGACCAGTGTTCCATGCCGGGTAATTGACGGAGCAAATATCAGGTCAAGAAAGCCCGAAAGCCGATTGGTCAACTCCGAGGTGGTTAATCTCGATGAAAAGACCGATGTTTCATGTTTGTCGGCAATGGCCAGAAACTCAATCGGCGGCGTAATTCCCTTGGAGATAATCAACAGTGGAATATCCATACCAAATATCGCCTCGGTGCGCTCCTTGAGCAGTTCCGGCGACCAGTCGGAAACATAGGCCATCTCGGTTTGCCCGAGAATCATGGTTCGCTGGTTGGGAAAACGCTCGAAAAATCCGGTCAGGGCCAGTCCGGGACGGTGAATCTCAGCGGTCAGGAGCATTTTCTTCAATCCCGCCTCTGAATTCAGCAGAGTAAAATCGAAATAATCCTTACGGTCTTTATATAATTTTCTAACAGACAAATGGGGCATAGGTGCTTTCCGATTACCGTTTTGCCATAGTATATGAGTACTCCCGGCTGATGGCAAATAAAAAAACCCGGCTCGATATCGAGCCGGGCTATAAGGAGGATGTTGTAGTTTATCGGCATTTACATCCAACAAATGCCATCTGTCGCTTAATCCAGTCTTTTTTCAATATCACGAAGCTCTTTACGAAGATCATCCAGATCATCGCGGAGATTGATTTTCAGGTCTTCTTTAAGCCCTTTTAGCTCTTTACGCAATTCCTTAAGAGACATGCGAAGTTCAATAATATCCTCTTCATCCATATCGACATCATCATCAAAGAAGAAATTGCCTCGCTTGAGTCCTTTCATTTTTGGCGCGAAGAAATGAAAATCGTCCATGTCCGGAAGAACTATAGTCTCAAAATGTGAGAATGATTTCGGCGATTCCTCAACTATTACGGCAATTTCTTTTTCTTTCTTTTCGCGAATAACGGTGAATTCCAGTTTGTCGCCTTCGTCAGCTTTGCGAACCACATTCTGAACATCGGCCAACTCTTCGATTTTTTTGTCGCCGGCCTTGATAATCACATCACCCGCTTTAAGTCCGGCTTTCCCCGCCGGGGAATCTTCCAATACTTCAGTCACAAGGGCGCCTTCGCCGTTTTCGATACCAAAGTATTCACCCAGTTGTTCATTTAAATCCTCAAGTGTAACGCCGATATATGTGTCAGCGAGACTGCTGAAATGGGACGAATAAGACTTTGTAAATGTTTTCGGAAACCGGCCCTTTTTTATGATGGTTTTCTCCAGGTCAAAACCCTCATCTTCATCCGGAGAACCAAGAACAATCTCAAGCTCCTTTTTCTCGCCATCACGGACTATTACCAGTTCGACCTCATCGCCGGAATCAGACCGGCGTATCAGGCGGTAGAGATCATCGGCGTCATGAAGCTTGCGGTTGTTGAATTGCAGTATAATATCACCTTTTTCAATACCGGCTTCTTCGGCCGGGGAGTCCGGGACCACCGACCTGATCACGACACCATAATCAACATCAAGATCGAAAGCCTCCATCAGGTCTTTGTCAATTGTCTGTGGATATACACCCAGGAAACCGGCCGCAGAGGCAGTTGTGCTGATACCGGAGGTCAGCGCCAAAGCGGCGACGGCAATAATAGTTATCAATTGCGTCTTTTTCATATCTGCTCCTTTTTCGGGCCGAGGTTGTTCGTTTATATATTTTTACTTGAGTCGGTCGGCAAGGTTTCAAAAAAAGATGCGATATATCAGATTGGTACTAATAATCGGTAAAAATCGGACAGCTGGCAGCTTATAAAATGCCCGGGTAATATTGAAACCAGCCGCCCAGCATGGCGGTGCGGACATAGGGCGTAGGTACTCTCTCGCCCCGGACAGTTATTCCAATGGAGTAATTTCTTGCTAGCGGGAAGATTATATCAAGTTGGCCAAAAAACCCGTACTCGGAGCCGCCGCCGGACAGGGTAAAAGCGGGATTGCCCTCCGGACCGTCTGGATTGGGAAACTGCTCATCGGGGTCATAACTACCCGGGTACCATGAAATCCGGCCGAAAAAAATATCGACCAGACGGGGGTTATCTTCTCTGTAGTAATTCCACCCGGCACCGAGCGTAAGATGAGTTGAAACAGGAATTATGGCCGAAACTAGGGCCCGGGATTCCTGTTCCTCCGGCTTGA
>DAOWOO010000190.1 GCA_030642025.1 Candidatus Zixiibacteriota bacterium
TGATAGTTTGTCCTTTTAAAATGGATGCTCTTAATAATCATAATCTTGTGAAAGGAATTTTACAATGAGCATAAATATCCTCAAAGACCTTCCCAAAGATACCCTTATCGGGATGCTTGAAGATTTCGCCAAGAACTGGCTGGCCCATGACGGCCTCTGGTTCCAGGCGGTCGAAAAAGAGAACGACATGAAAACCGCCATCAAGCTCGACACCGAGGCCTGGGATAAATTCACCAGAATCGAGGCCCGGCGGATTATGGCCCGGCATAATATCGCCGAAAACGGCGGGCTTGATGCTTTGAAAAAGGCGCTGGGATTCAGGCTCTATGCCGTATTAAATGTGCAGGAAATCACCGAGGAAACCAAAAAATCATTTGTTTTCAAAATGGTCGATTGCCGTGTGCAGTCGGCGCGCAGACGCAAAAACATGCCTCTGTTCCCGTGTAAATCGGTCGGCATTGTGGAATATACCGAATTCGCCCGAACCATCGACCCTCGTATAAAAACCGAATGTCTCGCCTGTCCGCCGGATGAGGGCGATCGTGACTTTTATTGCGGATGGAGATTTTCGATTGAAGAGTAAACCACGGTGACCATCAACTCCATACCTCTCAAGCCGATAATATATCTATACCAAAATTGTTGTTGCATTTTGAGCGCAGAGTTAGAATCTTGAATTAATCGTAACCACGGATGGTTCATGAAAAGAGAATACTTTCTCATCGCACTTTTCTTTCTGATTGTCGCGATATTTTTCTACCTGTTCTACAGGCTGATGATACCGTTTTTCACTCCGATTGCCTGGGCCGGAATACTGGTTATCGTCTTTTACCCGGCCTATAAGTGGCTCAATGAAAAAATAAAAAGACCGACCCTGGCGTCAATAGTGTCGTGTCTTTTGATCTTTTTAATCATAATCGGGCCGTCGATCTATTTACTGGCATCGCTGGTCGATGAAGCCGCCACCGCCGTGCAAAAAGTCAACGCCGCTTATCAGGACGGTCAGTTGAAAAACTACCTCTCTTTGAATATCCCGTTTTTCGAGACTATAAAAAACAAGCTGGCCGGTTATCCCCAACTGGCCGAGGTCGATTTTGAGTCAATTGTCAAAGATGCAATAACGGTTGTCACCAAGGCAATCGGTTCGCAGGCAACGACGGTTATCGCCAATATCTCGAAGACCATTTTCTATTTCGTATTAATGCTTTTTGCAATGTTTTTCTTATTCCGCGATGGCGACCGGGTAATCGACTTCATGAAGCGAATCACACCGCTTGACCAGAAACAAACCGATCTGATGTACTCTCAGCTTCAGAAAGTCATTGAGGGAACCATGTACGGCGGTGTTGTGATGGCGCTGATACAGGGAACTCTCGGTGGGATTCTTTTTGCCATCATGGGGTTGTCATCGCCGGTTTTCTGGGGGGCGGTGATGGCCTTTTTCGCCTTTATCCCGATACTCGGCCCGTTTTTAATTTATATCCCGGCCGGAATAATACTCATTCTCGGCGGTTCGCTTATCAAGGGAGTGCTTTTAATCGGAATCGGAGTCTTGATCGTCAGCCAGATCGACAATTTTGTACGACCGCTGTTGTTTTCCGGCAAGACCCAGATGCATCCGCTGCTGCTTTTCTTCTCGATAATGGGCGGGGTGGCGATGTTCGGTCTTTTGGGTGTGATTCTGGGGCCGTTTATTGCGGCGGTATTTTTATCGCTATTGAAGGTCTTTGAACGCGGTCTGCACCCGGAACAGATTGAAGATTCCGACCAGACCGATAGGGATCAGCCGCCGGAATTAGGCGAACTGCCGCCCGCAACAGAGG
Organism: Candidatus Zixiibacteriota bacterium; assembly: GCA_030642025.1. Lineage (GTDB taxonomy): Bacteria > Zixibacteria > MSB-5A5 > GN15 > PGXB01 > DAOWOO01. The sequence goes on from DAOWOO010000190.1 coordinate 1,824, forward strand.
CGGCCGAGTAAGTCTCCATAAACTGAAATTTATAAATTTCAATTATGTACTAAGTAAGCTTATGCAATCTCAACCAGTTCAATATCGAAATTCAACTGTTTACCGGCCAGTGGATGGTTGGCATCGAGCGTAACCATATTGCCGTTGATTTCCTTAACGACAACATTGAGTACCTGGTTTTTCTCCTGTTCCATCTGCAATTGCTGACCGACCTGGGGAGTGATATTCTCCGGAAAATCGCTTTTCTTGAATTCGGCTATCAATTCCTTTTTAACCGAACCATAAGCCAGGTCATGCGGGATGGTGACAGTTTTCTTCTCGCTAATTTCCATACCGAGTACACCATGCTCGAAACCGTGGATTACCATCTGCTTGCCGAGCGTGAATTCCAGCGGCGGACGGCCCTCGGATGAATCAAAAATTTGCCCATCGTCGAGCTTGCCGGTGTAGTGAACTTTGACCTTGTCGCCGTCTTTGGCTGTAGGCATAGGGACCTCCAGTGTTTGCGCCCCGCGGACGCCGCTGGCCTGATAATACCGGGACCCCTGAGATCCCGAGGAATGGCCGTTTGCATATTTGACACTCAGGGTGCCATAAGTTTTGCCATAGATAGCCATTTCGTTAAAAAAAGCAATATAAAGTTGGGGTGGGACACCCGGAAAAGGCAGATCGAGAATTACGCCGGTACTATAAGCGGCATTTCATCCCAGGTCCGGCCTTCAAGCAGCCTGCCGGCTTTTTTCTTGTTCGTCCCGCCCCATTGCTTGAAGAAAAACGGTCTGTTTTCTTTACGGCACTGGTCGCGAATATCCGTGACCCATGATTGTTCCATCGGTCTTGCTTTGGGTCCGGATTCCCCCCCGACAATTACCCAGTCAATATTGTGAAAGTTAATTTTCCCGAGTGGGCCGAGTAAAGGCTCCAAAGAAAGAAATTTGATTTGAGCGTGAGTATTTCGAAGATTATCTATCCTTGATTTATATCGAGATGTTTCCACACTGACACCCATCCAGATATTATGCGTCCAGTGAAGCTTGTGGTCCAATTCCAACAGCCGTTTCGACCTTTTCGTTAATATCTGAAACCGATGCCAGTGCGCTCTCCGCATAACGAAGAACACCTTATCGATAAAATCAAAAGGGACATCTTCATGAAACAGATCGCTCATCGAATTGACAAAGATATTCTGCGGTTTTTTCCATCGAAGCGGCTGTTCAATAGCATCCTCATGAAGAGTCAGTTTGAATCCGTTTTCATAGTTCGGCTGATCCATAGCCTGTAACCGATACGCCATTCTTTCGGCGTAGCAATTACTGCACCCGGTACTTATTTTCGTACAGCCGGTTACGGGATTCCAGGTCGAATCAGTCCATTCTATAGCGGATTTTATTGACATTGCTTTTTATTATTTAAATGTTACTTTCCTCTTATCTGATAAGGTAACTCGTCCGTTTCTCTTAGGTCTCTTTTTATAAGATACGTCCACTTTTATCAATTCTTTTATCTCTAATTCTAAAAGTGCTCTTTTAATATTCTTTTCAATATATATATATCTTAGCTCATGGCATTGATCAATTAATACACCAACTCGAATTGATTTACCATTAAAATCTTTCTTAAGCATATTCTTTAATTTTTCCAGTTGATCACCTAAATACAGTTCTGTTTGTGCTTTTATGTTAGATTTCACACCTCGGTAAAGAAAGAGTGGAATACCATCAGTTTTCAAACTTTCCTTTGCCATGATGTCCTTCATCAAGGCAAATCCTCTGCGATCCTTAGAAAGAAAAACTAAATAATAGTTACTGGCCCGCCTTTTTTCAAATTCTATTCCAAAAGGTAAAAAATATAAATTATATTTCATTTTGAGCTGGTTCCTTAAGACATCAAGAATATACAAGTCTTTCTCCGCTGGCCGCTTACTACTTTTAACTACTTCCCTAGTTTTCTCAAATCCCTCAGCACCAAATATACTTATGAGCGAATCTCGCTGGTCATCTTTATAAACATTTCTCTTAATGCCACTTGTAGTAAAATAAAAAACGCAATCATTTCCCCATTTATTAATAACGGCATTTAATAGTCCTAACGATATTCCCTGATACCCATATGGGTCAATGAAAGTAAATGTTCGCTTATTAATTGGTAATTGTTCAATTAGGTTATCGTTTACTTTTTCCAGATTGATACTAGGTTTATGTTTCAGTCTCTTGTAAACGGGATGTGATAAAACTAGCTCGCATAACATTCCGTAATACTCTGAGTTGTTTTCATAAAAATAGATTTTAATCTTTTCATGAATATCCTCAAATTCATTGACCGCATCAAGTATTCTTAAGGGTGTCGATGGTGTTCCGTCAGAGGTGGTTGCGGAATTTCGGACAGTTGCTTAAGGTGTATTTAAGACGTTTTTTGGAGGATCAACAGAATGAGAAAGCGACGTATCTTTTCCGCCGAATTCAAAGCCCGCGTAGCGCTTGAGGCGTTAACCGGAGCGCA
>DAOWOO010000144.1 GCA_030642025.1 Candidatus Zixiibacteriota bacterium
GAATCTATGAAGCTTGTTGTCATCAAGAAACCGGTCGAACATCGCCGTCCCGATTACAGCCGATGGCGGCACCGATATCCTGAATCCTTCAAAGGTGTCATTTACTTTGTACCTGGTCAAGAGGCTGTTAATAAAGGCCAGGCCTCGGCCTTTGCCGCCCAGTGAACCGCCGCCAATTCTTACGAAATCGATGTCTTTATCGAACTGTTTGCGCAAAAAATCCGACACAATTCCCCGCTGCTGTTCTTTGCGGAAACTTTTTAATGTGTCAATCAGGTAACGGCGCAGTTCGGCGGCATCCTTGAATTCCGATACCTTTCTCGGCCGAAGTCTGGCCGCCAAGTCGAATTCCGTACGGGCCATAAGCCAGTTGGAAAAATGGTTGCGGTTGGCATGATAGAGAATCGACTCATCATCCACGCTGGTCAGGCATTTTTCCATTGTGCGAAAATCGGATGCCCGGGCAATTTCGGTGTAGTCAGACCTGCGAAATACAAAATCGCCGAACCCGAAATTCTCATTGATAAACAGACTCAGTTCGGTTAACAGAGTGGGCGAGCGTTTATACATAAATGACGCTATATTTTCTCTGGCAAGGGAAGCATATTTTTCATCAGATGATTGAAGCAGGATAGGAAGATCTGATATCTCTTTTTTGACTTTACGGGCAAACTCAATACCGGCCATCTGGTCCAGTTTGCCGCCCCTTTTAAAGCGGACATCGGAGATTACACCGAGAAGATACTTTTTGTATTTGGTAAACAGCGCCCAGCCCTCTTCAAAATTATCGACCATCAGAATTTTAGGGCGGGCCCGCATGCGCATAAGTTTATCCACCTGGTTGAGACCATCGTCCATCAGTGCCTGCGTCTGGCGCATGATTTCTGAATAAATTAGCGGCAGATACGAAGAATAAAATCTCACCGAGTCTTCGATCAGGATTATTACCCGTACCCCGAGAAGCCGCGAATCATAATCGACATTTTTTTTATCTTCAAGGAATTTTACAATTGTCAGCATTATATTAATATCGCCGGTCCAGAAAAAGGTTTTGTCGATAACCCCGGCGGGACAGTTACGCTCCACCATTTCCAACTCGCGGGCATGAAAGGCGAGCATAACCACCGGAACGTCGGCGTTGATCTTTTTAACCTCGGTGGCAAAGGAGACGATATCGATATCGCTGACCCACCGGAAAATAATAACCAGGTCAAAATGGCGGTTGCGAAGCTGTTCGAGCGCCTCCAGACCGGTGGAAACCCGCTTGAGATGCGGGGCCATTGAGAGGTTAAACTCTACATACTTACTGAAAACAAGCTGTGAAAGCTGGCCGTCCTCTTCGAGCAGGTATGAATCATAAAGGCTGGAGACAAGGAGAATATCCTTGACCCGGTATTGCATAAGCGAATCGAACCGCGCGAACCGGGATTCATAGTCTTTGAGGTTTATATTCGGTTTGGACGCCATATCTTCTTTCTTGTAAATCGGTTACAACCCAATATATCTATAACAGTTATACCTGTCAAATGGTTGAATGCGGTGTTCTTAATATATCAAGGTATGTTTGATTAAATAATAGCAGGGGGGGGGGAACTCCATGATCCCGCCTATTAATTGCTAATGTTAGCCAATTACCGAAAAAAAGTCATGTGGATATAACGGGTTCAAAGGAACAGACAATCAACTCAGAATGGTATAGGCAAGATCAGTATCGTGGCTGCATTAATCCTTGAACAGATAGTTGTTCATGGCGCGATTGATCGATTCGACCGTATCCTCGGTGGCATTATGCAGGCGGTAGCCGGTTTCCCAGAATGAAGTGTGGGCGTTGCGTTTGCACCAGATACTTTTGGCATCGACCAGAATCGGCCGTTCGCCCTCGAAGGCATCGGGTAACGTCACACCGAGTTGAAATGTTTTTTCACTCTCAATCGGGGTATTGCTGGAAAGCATCATACCGGTCGTGGAGATATCAACCAGCTTCCCGGCCGGTTGTTCGGCGCTCCGGTCAATTACCTGAATATAGTAAGACGCCTTCTTTCGAGTGTTTCTCCTTCTTTCATTCATACTACCCCTCGCTATGGAAAAAGGTTCTGGTCATCCCTAACACTATTCCCAAGATCGCTATTGGAATATGTCGACGCAACATGAAAACACCTATATATTATACGGCAAGGGAGACGTAAATAACAGTCAAAGTCAGGTAGATAGAAGCCGGATTACTTCCATGGTTGAAAAACCAAGGCAATCGCTTTTGAATCAGTCAGACCGGTCTAATGAACAGAGAGACTACGCGAAAGTGGCTTCGGTCTCTTTGACCCGCTTTTCGGCTTCATACCAGTCACCCTGGTCATTGCCCCTATCATATCCGCGGCGTTCGTAAAGAGAATAGGCGATTTTCTCAATGTAATTGTAATACTGGTCATTATCGCGATCACCCTGCATCTCAATACAGACCCTGGCTTTATCTTTGGTTTCTATCGTAAGTCGTTTGTCCCGACCGTTTTTATCCTGCTCCAGAATCATTTTGTTCGGAGATTTGAGTTCCGCCACCGGTTCCGTCATTCGATCGGAATCCCAGGAACCGGAACAAAACCGGATACCGTCAATTAATCGTCCTTTTTTTAAAAGCGACATTCCCAAGAGAGGATAAGTGGTCGTCTTGACCTTTCCCTTATTTTCCTTGTGGCTGACAAGGATATTAGTCTGACGGTACTGGTTGGTCATGCTGAATTGCCGGCAGAATTTTGACCAGATGTTTCGTTTGATTTCTTTAGTCATTATGTCCTCCTGAATATTGTCTCTCGAAAAAAGCCGAATCCCGTTTACTCGTGCAGGCTAAAGCCTATACTTTATAGCTCGGCATTTTATGGTCGGGCGTTAAGCCTAAAATAGATATTTTGGTCTGGTCAGGATTGCCTAATCAATTTAATGACAGGAGCTTCCGGCGGACAACCCAGCCTGAATGGAAACCAGTGGCCTACTCCCGATGATAGATACATTTGTGAACCCCCGTTTTTATATTTCCCCCAGAGATAACGTTCCGGCATAAATGCCTCAAAAAAGCTACGGCCGCCTATTCCAACCTGCCCCCCGTGGGTATGCCCGGCCAGGGTAAGTCCTATTCCCTGATTGACAGCGGCATTGAATCCCTCAGGCCGATGAGTCATCAGTATTTTAAATGAATTAAAAGGCGCGTTGTCAATTGCATTTTTTACGGTTTTGAAAATAATTTGGCTTACATCCCGGCCCATCACCACCGGATCATCGGCACCGCCTATATATAATGAGGTTCCATTTACATCTATTGCTGTGCCGCTGCCCCTCAATAATGGGACTTCACTTTTGTCGTATATAGATAGAACCCTGTTTATTCCCCTATAATACTCATGGTTTCCAAGACAGGCATAGGCGCCGTAGGTTGTTTTCAGAGAAGAGATTAGTCTTAATGTTTCCCCGAGCAGATCCAGATCGTCGGCCACATCGCCGGTTATCAGCACCAAATCAGGCCTTAAATTTTCCGCTTTTACCAGGATCTCCTCCAGATCCGGGAGTTTGCGATAAAGTCCCAGGTGCGAATCCGAAAGATGCAGGATTTTCAGGCCATCCAGTTGTGGCGGAAGGTCTGGAAAGCTCATCCTTTTTATTTCAACATTGGTTTCCCCGAAGGCGTGGGAAATGCCGCTAGCCGATGTTGCCAGTGAAATTACGGGTAAGGCCGCGGCGGCTCCCTTGAGTAAAATACGCCGCTTATGGTCGATTTCGGTTTTCGGCTGTCCCTTTCTTCGTTTTTCAATCCAGCGGTTGATAATATTAAGAATCCCTGAAAATGGCAGGGTAAACATCAGTCCGATAAGCAGTATCAGTGTAATGGCCGTGGCCACGGCTCCAAAACCGTAGAGCCAGCTAATCTGGTTATAAAAACCGATCAGCCATGATATAATGGATATCATCCCAAACACGGGAATCAGTATCGCTCCCCACTTGACCGGGCGGTATTTCCACCAGGCCTTATTCAAAGTCCTGATCAGGAGAATCTCAATCAGACCGAATAATGCAATCGCCACTACACTGAACAGCGCTGGATAAATAGCTTTCATGCTTTATTATACGGGACAAGTATTCAAAATGCACCAAAATGTATAGACTTTGAGAAACGGATTAATGTGTCGGTATATTCTCACTTTGAATTTTCGTTAATATAAAAAATAACTTGCGTCCGAACTGCTTTTGACCGTATCATGAGTAAAACAGAAACCGTTGGGGGTGGCGTAAAAAACCGCCTGAGATTATACCCCCTAACCTGATCCGGGTAATGCCGGCGTAGGGAAACGGGAAACGGGAAAAGCGACAGGCTTATTTTCCATCCGTCTATGCCGGTTTAATCCGGTCAGACGGTTTTTTAATGTCTGGAATAGGAGTCTGTTATGAAACACCTGTCACTTCTATTAGTTATCGTGCTTGTGGCGGTCTGCGATTCCGGTGCGTCGCAATCGTACTCGGGTCTGGTAATTGACCGCGACGACCACCCGATCGAGGCGGTGTCGGTGCTGACCGATATATCCGGCCTTGCCACAATCACCGACAAAGACGGCCGGTTCACTTTCAATACCGGGACCGACACGCCTGAATTCTTGACCTTCAGTCATATCAGCTATCAGCCGCGCATGATCGGCTTACCCGATAAGAACGGCGAAAAAATTGTGGTTGTGCTGGAGAGGGCGGTCTATCCCGGGCAGAATATCCGGGTTATGGCGATGCGCGCCAGACACGGCCTGACCCCGGTGCCGTTTACCGATTTTACCGAGGATGACATTGAGCGCGACTATACTGTCGCCGATTTCCCCGTTTTGCTGGAGACAACTCCCAACATGTATGCGGTTTCATATACCGGCGGTATTGTCGGCGCCAGCGATTATAAGATTCGTGGGTTTGACGCTAAACGTATCGGCGTTTATATCAACGGCATTCC
>DAOWOO010000046.1 GCA_030642025.1 Candidatus Zixiibacteriota bacterium
GACCACGAATGTCTGGTCGCGGGTGACATCCCACGAAACCGGAATAAGACGTTCCTTATCGACGGCCAGTTTCTGCACCGAGGGGCAGTCGGATCGGTGAATTGTCACGCCCCGCCCGCGCGTGATAAACCCGACTATGTCTTCACCGGGAATCGGCTGACAGCAACCGGCGAATCGGAACATCATGTTCGACAGCCCCTGCACACGAATCCCGCGCTCGGTGCGAAACCGTTCCAGAACCCGCTCCACCACCGATTCTTTTTCTTCTACCTCATCGGGGATTATTTTCCGGGCCACATGCTGGGCCGACACCTGACCTTTGCCGAGAGCATAAAACAATCCATCCACCGAATTGTGAGAAATTCCCTGGGCGACATCCAGAAGCTCCTCATCCGGCGGAATTTTCATATGACGCTTCTTAAGCTCGCGCTCCAGAAATTCCCGGCCGAGTTCGACCGCCTGATCATAACCGGCCTGGTTGAGCCACCGCCGGATTTTAGACTTGGCGTTTGATGTAGTTACAATTTTAAGCCAGTCTTGCGACGGATGCCGGTGTGGGCTGGTCATTATCTCAACCTTGTCGCCCGATTCCAGTGTAGTAGGTAAAGGTGAAATGTCGCCGTTGATTTTAGCTCCACTGCAATGCAGACCAACTTCGGTATGAACACCAAAAGCGAAATCGAGAGCCGTCGCTCCGGCGGGAAGGTGTTTCAGTTCACCGGTCGGAGTATAAACATATATATCATCGGTAAACAGGTCAATTCGGAGAAGCTCCAGAAACTCTGAGGGATTGGTCATGTCCTTCTGCCATTCGAGGATATCGCGAAGCCAGAGCATCTGCTGATCGGTTTTATCCAACTGCTGACGGCCTTCCTTGTACAGCCAGTGGGCCGCAATACCGTTTTCGGCGACATAGTGCATTTCCCGGGTGCGTATCTGGATTTCCACAATCTGGTCGCCGGGTCCGAAAATAGCCGTATGCAACGACTGGTAATTATTCGGCTTGGGGTTGGCGATATAATCGACAAACTTTTTCACAACCGGCTTCCATAATTCATGGACAACCCCGAGGGCATAATAACATTCGGCCTTGGCGGTAGTAACGATGCGTATGGCCAGAAGGTCGGCGATCTGGTCAAATGGTACATTGCGATAGCGAATCTTGCGATAAATAGAATCAATGTGTTTGGCCCGGCCGGTGACGGCAGCCTTGATGCCCTCGGCTTTAAGCGCCTCATGAATCGGATCGACCACTGACTGGATGTATGCCTCCCGCTCCTCGCGGGAAAGTTCGATTTTCTGAACCAGTTCGGAATAAACATCGGGTTTGAGGAATTTTATTGACAGATCCTCAAGCTCCGTTTTCATCTTCGCAATTCCAAAACGGTGGGCCAGCGGTGAGTACACCTCGCGGGTCTCGGTAGCGATACGCTTGCGTTTTTTCGGCGCCAGGTATTCCAGGGTCCGCATATTATGTAGACGATCGGCCAGCTTAATCAGTATTACCCGGATATCACGGGCCATGGTTAAAAGCATCTTTCGGAAGTATTCAACCTGCTGTTCTTCACGGGATTTGAATTCCACCGCACCCAGCTTGGTGACCCCATCAATCAGCGAGGCCAGTTCTTCGCCGAAATCCGCCTTAACCTCATCAAGTTTGATATCGGTGTCCTCGACCACATCATGGAGCAGTCCGGCGGCGATAGTCGTCGAATCGAGATGCAGTTCGGCCAGAATCAGGGCGACATTGAGACAATGCACCACAAACGGCTCGCCCGATTCACGTATCTGACCGGCATGGGCCCGATCGCTGAATTCATAGGCCTTCCGGATTAGTGGAATATTGATATTGGCGTTGAACGACTCAACGCGGATAATAAACTCTGCCAGATTCAGATGCGCCATTTTATATTATACGAGATATTTGCCGGCCTGGCAACTGTTTGATAATTTGCCGAATTGCGTAAATGATTTAACGGCAATGGCGGACGGATACAAAACAAGCGATTACTGCAAAACAAATCAATATTACCGGCTCCAGTCTTTTGGGTTGAGTCTCAACATATTTGCGCCTCCACCGGGATAATCATATCTATAAACAATGCCATCATGTATTAGATCATATACCAGAGTCGGGCCGTTTAAAACATGATCAATATAACCCTGTATATATAAAAACTCACCATCAGGAGTTATTTGAACATGATTAGCATACCTGTAATCCTGAATAATTAAGCCGGTATCAAGGACAACCTCGAAAAGTTGAGTCTGTATATTGAATTTTACCACCTTACCTGATAGAGTACCGTAACAGGTTACATTATCCGGCGCCCAGACAACATAAGCCATGCTGGCGTCTTTAACCTCACTCTTTTTATACAAACTGTCGGCGTCATATATAATTGTAGATACCCATGGCCCATTCACACCCACAACCAGTAAAGACTGATCATCCGGCGAAAGCGACATATACGCCACATCAATCGGTAAGCCGCCGAAATTAAACATCTCTACGGTTGTTGTCTCAGGGGGCGTACTTGCAAAGTCCACCACATGTAAGATATTTTGAGCCGCACTTATAAACGCCCGTTGCGCGGGACCATCAACAACACACCATTTGCCCCCACCGCCCTCATAGACAAGATTTAAACCCGGCAGAGCATATATCCTTGCGTCCCATTGAAGAATTACATAACGATCATCACTTGAAACAGAAAAACTATAACCCGCACTCTCCAAATCGAGAGCAATAGTATCATGTGTAAGGAAATCTTCAACATAAAGTCCATAAAAATCAGACACGACTGCCCTGGTGCCGCCATCAAAGAATTGCATATCGTTAAATGGCGCATGATCATATGCAATGGAGTCAATAACCTGATGCGTCTTTGTGTTGATTATGTAATTATAGTAAGTCCCGGAATGATAAACATAACTAAAAACAAGGCGATAGACCGGTACATGCTCCTTCGGCGGGTTGCAGATACAATCCTCATCGCAGGAGATAAACAAAATGCCTGCCATTATCAGAATGACACAGACTGCCGATAATACTATTATTCTTTTTATAATAACCTCCCACTTTGGCCGCGACGGCTCAGATCACTTGTTACCTTAATAACGAATAAGGCAGTAATTGTGTCAAAAGAAAACTCAAATAAGAAACACGGCATTCATAGCGAATTTGAACGGCCAAGCGAATAAAGAGCGGCATACTTGCGGTAAGCACGGTTGGCGGATAAAAGAGCGATAAGAAAACCATCCCAGCCATCCAGAAACCCGGCCCGGAAGATAAAATGCCGATAAAAGGCGCCGACTGAATGGAGTATCATGGAAATCGGCCCGGCTTTACGGCCGGCTCGATACGCTTCGGCGGCGCCAAGCTCGGAGTACCTGACCGTCTTGGCAAAATAAGTTTTCAAATCGGGATAGGAATAGTGCAAGAGGTCGTTTTTTAAATATGATACCTCACCATCAATTTCGACCGACTCATGCACCAAAGAGTCGGTGAATCGCCCCTTTTTCCTACTGAACAGCCGCAGGACATAATCGGGATACCACTGGGAATGCCTGATCCATCGACCCAGAAAATTACTAAGACGCGGCATGTAATAACCGTCGGCGCCGTTATCCAATCGACAAACTTCACGGATTTCCCGCGCCAGCCCGGGCGGGACAACTTCGTCGGCGTCGATGGAGAATATCCATTCCCCTGAGGCCCGTTCAACTCCAGCCTGCTTGGCCAGGCCGTAACCTCGCCAGGGTATAGAATAAATATCCGCGCCAAAGCGGCGGGCGATTTCAACGGTTCGGTCAACCGAACCGCTGTCAATCAGGATTATCTCATCGGCCCATTTGACCGATTCCAGACAGCGGCCGACATTGGCTTCCTCATTTTTGGCAATAATGACAACCGAAAGCTTCATTTAACCGCCGTCTTCTGTTTTTCCAAAAGATCCATAAAGGATTCCAGAACCATAGCCGGGGTGATATTGAAAATATCATCGCCGCCTTTTGAAAGCACCAGCCCGCCGTCCTGGCCGAACGGCCGCCATTGCCGATAAACCCCGGAAAACTCCGGATACAGCCCGACCACCGGGACCTCAAAGGCCCGGGCAATATGAATCAGCGAGGTATCGGCCGAGATCATAATATCCAGCCGTGATATTATCGCCGATGCTTCAGTAATACTGCACCCGGATGGAACCTGATAGACTCTTTTTCTAAACTCCTGTTCCAGTTCATCGCCACGGTGACGATCGGGCGGGGCGGTGACAAGAATCACGCGGCAGTCGCTGTTGGTTTCAAGAATCATTTCAATCAACCGTTTTGATTTTTCAAATCCCCAGATCCGGTTGGGAAGCCTGACCGACAGGTTGAAGCCGATATTGAGACTGTTCTCTTCGCCCGGCAGTGAGGCGATATACTGATCGGCCTTTTCAAAGGCTGTCGATTCTATATACGGCGGCGAGAAACCATCGGAGTCATCGGTCTGACCGCCAAACGCTTCAAGAAGTTTCAGGTTAACGGTAACAATATGATCAGTACTGCCGGGATTATAAGGGTAATTATAGTCATAGTACACCGCGAACTTCCGCTTCCAGACACCGATACGGGCTCTGTTTTTGGTACACAACTGAGAAATGAAAAGAGCGGTGGTGGAGTCGTCGGCCAGCAGGTCGACCACACAGTCAAAGTTTTCACGGCTGATTTCAAGCAGTTCCTTAATATCCCTTAATATATTTCGGCGGTAAATAAACACGCGGGCGAAACGGGGGTCGCTCTTTATAAGCGATATATTTTTAGTTGAGGCAAGGACTCCAATCCGGATATGTGGAAAATGTTTTTTTACAGCATCAATCAAGGGTAATGAGCAAATCGTATCGCCCAGCCGATCAGGACGCAAAAAAAGGACGGATTTCAGCTTCTTTCCGTCAAGCGGGCAAAGATTCGGCCTTCCTTTTCTCAGGAATATTTTAAAGAGTGCGTAAAAGGCCGCCTTTATTTTGAATTCCAGTGATTTAAGCCGGTTATCAGATAACATTATATAGAAATCCTGCCTGTTTGCGATGATACACCGTCCGCCTTGGCTAAAACCGTTTTAATCTCGCCAATAACACTCTCAACCGTAATATCACGGATATCCGATTCACTCTCAGACAGCACCACGCCGTTTTTCTGTCCATAAGGATACCATAGTCTATGGTTCTCCATAAAACTGCAGTACAGCCCAACTATCGGAACTCTGAATGACCGGGCAATATGAATCAGCGATGTATCGGGTGACACCAGCAGGCTCAATTTCGAAATAACCGCCGAAGCATCTCGAATACTCAGTTTCGGCGGTATCAAATTAACTCGCTTCCCGAATTGTCCGGATAACCGCTTGCCGAGATCTCGATCAGCCGGTGTGCAGATTATCACAATTTCGGTATTATCATTAATTTCAAGCAATTCGTTAATCAATGCCTTGTACTTATCTTCGGTCCATTTTCGGTTATCCGCACCGGCAGAGATATTAATCCCGAAAATTTCTGCATCACTGCCGGCAGGATGCAGATCAACGATAAATTTCTCGCCAATATTCTTTGAAGCTTCGCTTAGATAAGGCGGTGAGTACCGGTTTGCCGATTCCGGATCAACCCCAAAGGTTTTGAGTATTTTAAGCGTATTATCGATTATATGCGCATCATTGTCAGTACGGTACTGGTAGTTCTCATGATAATGTTTCGCATATTTTTGCTTACCCATACCGATACGATAGCCGTTTCCGCCAGATATCAGGGTCAACAGCAGCGATGTCACCGAATCATCGCATACCAGATCAATGACACAATCAAATTTCCGAGAGCGGATTATTTTCAGTTCGGAAAGAACGTTTGGAAACCGCTTGCTGTAAATATACACATTATCAAAACGGGGATCACCATCAAGTATGACCCGGTTATCATTGGAGCCAATAATATAAAAACTCATTTCCGGAAAGTTATGTTTCAGTGCATCAACAAGCGGCAATGATACAAATATATCCCCGATTTTCTCCGGTCGGATAATAAGTATATTTTGTTTATTATGCCTGTCCGGTGAAAACACCGGAATTTCCGGCTTCCCTGCAAATAGGGACACTATTTCCAACAGAATTGACTTAAACAGTCTTTCAAGTGGCTTAAAAACAGGCATGATCCTGTTCCGCATTTAATACCGATTTAAAACAGCCCTCCACCCGATCAATCATGGTTGAAAGATCGAAATGCTTTTCCCATCTCCGTCGACCGGCAATGCCCAGTGAACTTATCATATCCGGATTATCCAGAAGCGATACAACTTTATCCGCCAGATCATCCGTATTACGCGGCTCGAAGAGAAGCGCCGTTTCATTTTCACTGACAACTTCGGGTATTCCCCCGACCCTGCTTGCGGCAACCGGCAAACCAGCCCGCATTCCTTCCAGTACCGCTATACCGTACGGTTCCTCTACCGAGGGATGTATCATCAAATCAGCCCCTGCCAATTCCATTTCGACATTGTCAAGCATTCCGGCAAAAATGAAATGCTTTTTAATCTTTCTTCCGCCTATTTCTTCCTTGAGAAAACATTCAAGAGGTCCGTTTCCAAGCCAGAGAAAATATAAATCAGGGTGATTTGCCAATATAGCAGGTGCGGCTTCGACAAGATACTTATGCCCTTTCTGGTCGACAAAGCGTCCCGATGTTACAGCTACTATCGCATTTTCCGGAATATTGTACTTACTCCGCAGCGCTTGTTTATTCTCAGATGAAACAGTATATTCAGTATCACCGATTCCAATCGGGATCACATTGCATATTTCCGGATTAATATAGCCCAACCGCGTGATTTGTTTTTTTAATGATTCCGATGGTACAATCACGCCGTCTATAAGTCTCGGAGTCAGTACCTTGTGAACCAGGCTGTCCTTGGTGATATCCAGTCCGACCGACCAGATCACGCGGGCTGCACCATCCAACCGGGCCGCAAGACCGCCCAAACGGATATCCTTGTTGAAATTGACTGTAACAATTTCAATACTGTTTTGAGATATGTACTTTTTCAGACAGGAAATCGTACCGGGATGAAAGTCTCCCGATATTTCAAGTTCGAGGAGATTAATACTATCGACAGTTAAACCGGCTCGTCGTAAAAACTCTGATCCGGGACGTCCGGCAATTGTAATCCGATGCCCCTTCCCGGCCAGCCCCTGTGCTGTCAGACGAATCCATTCCTCCATTCCCCCATAGGTTGTTTTGTTTATCGAGTCAAGAAAGAGGATGTTCATTCTTTGTCCCTGAATTGCATCATATATAGATGCCTATACTTGCCGTCAAGTTTCATCAACTCATCATGCGTCCCGCTCTCAGCAATATGATTATTATCAAGCACCATTATACGATCGGCATTTTTGATTGTTGATAGCCGGTGAGCAATCACCAGGGCGGTGCGGTTGGTCATAAGCCGATCGATGGCCTCCTGGACAAGTAGCTCTGATTCGGTATCCAGAGCCGACGTGGCCTCATCAAAAATAAGTACCTGAGGGTTTTTCAATAATGCCCGTGCGATGGCGATGCGCTGTCTCTGTCCTCCGGAAAGACGTACCCCCCGGTTGCCCACCACCGTATCATAACCTTTTTCAAACTGACGGATGAACCGGTCGGCATTGGCGGCTTTGGCAGCGGCTGTAATATCCGCTCCCGGCACACCGTTCAATCCATAGGCGATATTATAATAAATCGTATCATTGAAAAGATAAGTCTCCTGAGTCACCAGGCCCAGTATACCGCGAAGTCCGGCCAGTTGAATATCGCGGATATCGATACCATCAATAAGAATCCGCCCTTTTTGCGGATCATAAAACCGGGGCAAAAGATCAAACAGAGTTGACTTCCCCGCCCCGGAATGACCGACGAGGGCAATAACCTCGCCCTTTTTGACTTCAAATGAAACATCAACCAGAACCGGCTCATCAGGATTATAAGAGAAGCCGACCTTATCATACTCTATGACGGAATCGAAACTACTTTTGGATACAGCATTTGCTTTTTCGGAAACATCTATGGGAGCATC
>DAOWOO010000210.1 GCA_030642025.1 Candidatus Zixiibacteriota bacterium
CGGGCGATTTGATCATGACCGGCACGCCCAGCGGCGTCGGCGTCTTCCGCGACCCGCCGGTGTTTATGCAGGATGGAGATCTGATAGAGATCGAAATCGAGGGTATCGGTACCTTAAAAAATTCCTGCCGCAGCCACTCCTAAGTGGGAGGTTGCAAGCGAACACTACTGGATTAAAGGTAAATAAAATGAACAAAATAAAATTGGCCGGGATAATTTTCATATTCGCCTTTTTGGCAGCCAGCTCAGGCTGTTCCATTCTCCAGCTTGCCGCTGACAAAAATATTCTTGCCGTCGGCAGCCAGTTGCCGTCTATTAAGCTGGCTACCCCACAGGATCAGTCATTACGTAACTACCTCGGCCTGGAAGATAAGGAGAGCTTTTCCTTAAATGAGATCAAATGCAAGATCCTGATCATTGAGATCTTCAGCATGTACTGTCCGCACTGCCAGAACAAGGCGCCTGTCATAAATGAATTCTATGAGCTTCTCGAAAGTGATGAAAGAGTTGCAAAACAGATTAAATTTATCGGCATCGGGGCCGGTAATTCCGCTTTTGAGGTGGAGGTTTTCAAAAAGAAATACCAGATACCGTTTCCGCTCTTTGCCGACAGTGATCTTGCCATTCATAAAGAGTTGGGAGGGGTTCGCACCCCCTACTTTATCGGTATCTGCAATCAGGGCGAAAGGAAAAACCGGATCTTTTTTTCACAACTGGCCGGTTTTTCCGGCGCGCAAAAATTTCTTGATAATATTTTAGAACTGGCTGATTGCCGGTAGAAGAGGTGGAATTATGAAGAGAAAACTGACCATTATCCTGGCCCTGTTGATCGGCTTCTTGTTTACGGACAGTGCGCAAATATTTGCTCTTTCAGATAGTTTTCATAACAGTATCTATAATCCCGGTCTTTTAAAACCACTTGACAGCCTGCTCAAAGTCAAAGTTGGCGAGAGCGCTCCGGAATTTACGCTGCCCTCGGTCAGCGGTAAGAAAATAAATCTTAACGACTTTCGCGGTAAAAAGATTGTCGTCCTCTCTTTCGTTCCGGCGGCCTGGACGCCGGTCTGTTCCGACCAGTGGCCGGGCTACAATATTGTCGAAGAGTTGTTTAAAGAACACGATGCCGTTCTTTTGGGAATCACCGTCGACAACATCCCGACCCTCTTTTCCTGGACGCAACAGATGGGAAATTTGTGGTTTCCCGTACTCTCCGATTTCTGGCCGCATGGCGAGGTCGCTGACAGCTTTGGCCTGCTGCGCTCCGATGGTGTAGCCGAAAGAGCCTTGGTAATTATCGATAAAGAGGGCATAATCCGCTACCTTGGAGTTGGTGATATCAATGTCAGACCGCCTCTGGAGGTATTAATCGGTGAACTACAAAAGATAAACCGCAAGTAAGTTGCTGCCCCGTCAACGCAACAACTTGGATTATCCGCCTACCGCTAGCCTGTCCGAGAATAGAAATTTTTTCTCAGATCGAGGCATTTTTTGAAAATAAGCGCAGACATACACCTAGTATTTCGAGCATTATTTTCAAAAAATAACGCTGAGCTGAGGGAAAAGAGCATTTTCGGACAGCCTTCTAGTAAGCCGAAAGATATTCGTTAAGTTCCCAGTCGGTTACTGCAGTCCTGAATTTGTCCCATTCAAGCTGTTTGTAGGAGATATATTTTTCGAAGATATGATCACCTAGGGTTTCGCGGGCGATCGGATTTTCTTTGAGAACTTCAATCGCCTCGATAAGTGAAGCCGGCATATTGTCGATATTGGCGGCCTCTTTTTCCGCCGGCGTCATATCGAAGATATTGACATTCACCGGAGGTGGCGCGTCAAGGTTGTTTTTAATGCCATCGAGACCGCAATTGAGCATCAGGGCAAAAGCCAGATAAGGATTACAGGTCGGATCGGGGCAGCGAACCTCAATCCGGGTACCGAGGCCGCGGGAGGCCGGAATCCGCATCAGGGCGCTGCGATTGTTGGCAGACCAGGCGACATAGACCGGAGCTTCGTAACCGGGTACCAGACGCTTGTAGGAATTAACCAGAGGGTTGGTGACGGCCGCAAAAGCACGGGCATTTTTGGCGATTCCGGCGATATATTGATAAGCTATCTTACTGATTTCAAGCTCACCTTCGGTATCGTAGAAAGCGTTATTGCCTTCAAGGTCAAAAAGAGATTGATTGGTGTGCATGCCGGAGCCATTTATGCCGAAAACCGGTTTCGGCATAAAGGTTGCGTGTAAGCCATAGGCTTTGGCAACGGTTTTCACGACCCACTTAAAGGTTACGGTGTTATCGGCGGCGGTTACCGCATCAGCATACTTAAAGTTGATCTCATGTTGACCTTCCGCCACTTCATGATGGGAGGCCTCAATTTCAAAACCCATTTCTTCCAGGGTATCGATAATCTCGCGACGACATTCAATGCCGTCATCCTCGGCATCAACGCTGAAATAACCGGCATTGTCACTGGTAACCGTAGTCGGGCCGTTTTCATCCATCTCAAAGAGGAAAAATTCACATTCGGTTCCGACATTCATTCGAAAACCCATCTTTTCGGCTTCCGCCATCACCCGCTTCAAGTTGACCCGGGGGCATCCGACAAACGGCGTGCCGTCATGCTTATGGATATCACAGATAATTCTAGCTGTTGCAACCCCTTCCTTATTACGCCAGGGCATGACGCAGAAGGTGTCATAGTCGGGTATCAGGTACATATCGGATTCCTGAATCCGGGCAAAACCTTCAATTGAGGAACCATCAAACATCATTTGTCCATCAAGAGCTTTATTTAGCTGGCTCAAGGGGATTGCGACATTCTTCATAATACCGAAGATATCGACGAACTGGAGGCGGAAAAAGCGGACATTTTCATCTTTTACGATCTTTAAAATCTCTTCTCTGGTCATTTTCTACTCCTTAAATGGTTTGGGAAACAATAATCTTGCCTTAAAAAATATTGTGGTCGGCATTATCTTTGGTATTGATTACTGCACTCAACCACACTTAAAAGAAATTAGCAAGCAGCAATCATGGTCATCAAATAGCCTGAGGGCCGCTCTCATCCGTCCTGATGCGAATACAGCGAAGCAGTTCAGTGACGAAAATCTTACCATCACCGATGCGCCCGTCGCCATGTTTGGCTGAACGTAAAATGGTTTCAATCACCACTTCGGTAAATTCATCATTACAGGCAATATCGAGTCTTACTTTGGGCAGCAGGTTGGGCATAATTTTCTGCCCCCGATAGAGACGTTCACTGTCATGCTGATCCTGATGCTGACCGTGACCGGTAACCCGGCTGGTGGTGATCCGGGTAATTCCGGCAGCCACCAACTCTTCGCGAACTTCATCGAGTTTATCCGGTTGAATTATGGCAGTTACAAGTTTCATAACGGTTTTTCCTTAATTGAGGTCTATCTAGTTCAGGTTTATCTAGTTCAGGTTTATCAAACCATAACCATGCTCACCATGCAGGGTATGATCCATTCCCGATTTTTCATCATTTTCAGGCAGACGGAAGCCCACCGTTTTATCGACCAGGACAATCAGAATGCCGCTGACTACTGCACTATAAAGAATGGTTGCGGTAACAGCCTTGAACTGCACCAGCAACTGCCGGGCAACGCTCCAGCTTCCGCCAACCGCCTGAGCGGCATCATTCATCCAGCTTTCACGAATAAAAAAGACCAGGGCCAAAGCTCCAACAATACCGGCGACACCATGAATACCGAAAGCGTCAAGGCTGTCGTCATAACCCATTTTTTCTTTGAGAAAGAGTCCAAAATAGCAAACTAAAGAAGCGCTCATACCAAGAATAATGGCTCCGCCCGGCCGTACCACCCCGGCTGCCGGTGTAATTACCACGAGGCCGGCCAGAATACCACTGACAAGTCCCAAAGTGGTGGCTTTCCCCAGATGAACAGCCTCAATAATAAGCCAAGCCGTAGCCCCGGTGGCCGCAGCCACCTGAGTCACGGTCAGGGCCCGAGCCGTATCCAGACCACTGGAGACCGCACTGCCGGCATTAAAACCGAACCATCCCACCCATAAAAGACCGGCCCCCATCAAGGTCATAACC
>DAOWOO010000088.1 GCA_030642025.1 Candidatus Zixiibacteriota bacterium
GAAATGATTTTACGAGTAGGGTGGGATCCCCGCGATCCCGCCTATTATATCTGCCCACAGGCAGTGGGTTTTATCCCATATATTCCGTATTTGCATTTTGAAACATATTATCCAAGTGGTTGATGGTCTATATATTAGTAAATTCATAGGATTGGCATAGCGGTTGCACGGAGCTACTTCGACAGAATCACCCGGACTGAGAAGGGGGAATGTATGGGATTTTCAATTAACACAAATAATCTTACCAGCGGATTGACTCTGAGCATCAATGCCACCTTAGGCAATCTGTACAAGTCGATGACTAAGCTCTCCACCGGGCTGAAAATCAACAGCGCCGCCGATGATCCCGCCGGACTGATTATATCCGAACAGATGCGCTCACGGATTGCATCATTGAATCAGGAAATTGAAAACACGTCGGTAACATTGAACAAGTACCGTACCGCCGATTCGGCGCTATTGCAACAGAGGCGTCTGTTGACCGATATGCGGTCCAATGCTCTCGCGGCGGCCAATTCGGGCTATAACGACGAGGCCACCCGTATGGCCTACCAGAATGCCTCGGATGACCTGATTCATTCGTTCAATTCTCTGACAAATTCCACATCGTTTGGCAATCAGAAGCTTCTCGACGGCTCCGAGGGGTCAGCCGCCGATGTTGCCGAGTTGGAGAATTTTGACCTTTCCTCGGCTGAGTCGGCCGAGCAGGCGGTGGCGGAAATTGACCAGGCTATCGCGGAGATTGACCGGTCGATCACCGAAGTCGGGTCGCGCCAGACCAATGAGCTGGAAAGCCGGATGTCCAACCTCAGAGTTGAGGTGCAGAATCTGACCGCCGCCGAATCGAGTATCCGCGACGTTGACTATGCTGTCGAATACTCCAATTTCGTGCGCCATTCGTTATTGCTCCAGTCCGGCTTGTCTTTAATGGCTCACGCGCAGACATCGCATAGCTCGGTAATCAAGCTTTTAAGCAGTTGAAACCTTCACGATGTTGTTTTGATGCTGTGCCCCCGAAAAAAGGGCCGCCTCGACTGAATCGGGACGGCCCTAAATTTATAATAATTATCGAAATTTATCTCAACAGCACCATCTTCCTGGTATCGGTCATCTCACCGGCTTTCACCTTATAGAAATACACTCCGCCGGCAACATCACGGCCCGAATCATCTTTACTGTCCCATGAAACCAGATGACTCCCGGCGGCTTTCTCGCCCAGATCAATTTCACTTATCGCTTGCCCCAGGATGTTATAGATCGTGACGGTTACGTTCTCACGGTACGGCAGGTCAAAGGTTATGTTTGTCGATGGGTTAAATGGATTGGGGAAGTTCTGGTGAACGACAAATTCCGATGGAACCATACTTATGGGATTGTTGTCGGCAATGCCGGTATGTTCGTCGGTGGTGCCGCTTATCGGCGAACCATTTATGGAGGTAAAATCGATTCTATAATATGATTTCACGCGCAATCGCCGAATGTCGATAATGTACTCGGTTAAAGGCTCCAAGTTCTTAAGAGTGTACTCATATTCAAAATATCTTAAAAAACCGTCAGGCGTTACCTCCCAATTGTTGGCAAATGCTGGATCCAGACTGGTCGGATACGGCATAGTTGGATAAACCTTGTGAATAATTGACGTATCTGTCAGCCAGAAAATATTATTGGAAAAAGCGGTGAAATAAAACTGTGAATCTCGGAAATTATACCAATCTTTCATTGAGTAAGCAGTCGGATTGGTCAAGCAATAAATAGCCAGAATTTGCTGGCGGGTAAACGGCCAATCATTAATAACCCAATTGTGGTTTTTATTGAGCCTTACATGTTTAAGAAAATCCTCCACATCATACCCGATAACATAATTAAAACTGGCAGGATTACTGGCCTCGGTGATATAGATATTGTATCCTTCAAAAATAATCCCGGTAGTTTCATAAGCCACCCCGTTCCACCTGACAGTCAGGGAGGTTTCACCCGGATTGGGAAACACCCGGACACTTGGCGGATACTGTGCCAGAACATCGGAATGACATATCATCAGTAAAAGCCCGGTGAGAAATACGGCGATGAAATAATACTGCCTGACCTTTAATGTCACTGTTTTCGATCCTGTCATATAGATATCTTTCCCATCTATAATAAACGTAGATGTTGTCCCTGTGTTCCGCCTGGCATAATATGCTTCCTTCTCTTAATATAACGAATTATCCGGGATTTTATCCCAAAAACACCCTTGGTTATGTCCGCTCCACCGGAAGCCAATCTCATAAAAAAAACCGCCCTGAATGGGGCGGTTTTTTAAAACTACATTGTTGGCTGTCGATAATTACTTGGCCATATATATATGGCCGATAAGATCGATAATATCGCCTAGGTCGATAACGCCGTCGCGATTATAATCACCCAGCTCAATAGAAGGTATCGGTTCGGGACCATTCATGTAAAGATAATTTATCAGGTATATGATATCAGTGTTGTTGATGCTACCGTCCCCGTTCATATCCCCGGAACGATGACCGATGATCACGACTTTTCCCTGTATGTTAAAGGGTGTTGCATCAAGGTATTGGCCCGTTACAGTGAATTCATGGCTGGCCGTGTCCAATAACATCCCGTAAGATTGAATAAAATCACGCGATGAGAAAAGGATCTGCATAACTTCGCCGATGAAATCGGGATAGGACGGCAAGATGGTGGTTGATACCGGAGAAATAACTCCGTTAATCAGAATACCGTTCGGGTCGATATCGGTGATATTATAACCATAAACATTACCCAAAATAATAGTATCGGTTATCGGGTCGATGGACTGAGCCATGATGATATGCTGGGGTTCCGGGAAAATTCTTGTCCTTGGCGGCGGCCTGAACGGGTAAAGATCGGGAACACCGTCGCCCTCATACCACATGATCTCGCCGTTGCACCACCTGGCTTTTCCGGAATAGCCATCGCCATCGGTATCAACTCCCGGAGTATCAAAAGCCCATGATGCCCAGATGGCATTTCTCGCCAGTTCGGAAAAGTTTAGTTGATCATAGAAGGGATATGGATTATGCGGATCAAACAGATTATCAAAGGCTTCGCAATCAGTGTGGAAATTTTCTCCACCGACATAGGCGAAAGTAAACGGCACCGCTTCGCCGGGCTCAATATCAAAAGGACCGAAAGAAAGAAGGTAGCGGGTGTCGTAACCGTCGGCAAGGTTAACTGCATTTGCGGGCGGCGGCAGCCAGCCCTCGAACAGATGGTTTATTGCCATAAATAGCTGGTCGTAGTCAAACTCCTGATGACGCATAATATAGTGTTTATTACGGTCGCCGGTTGGAGTTCCCAGATGACCGCCGAAGTCGCGGAAGGGGTCATCAGGCGTTCCAACTTTTCGCGGTCCAAAATCCAAGGCAGGGTTTCCATTAGATAGCCACCAGTTGAAGCTGAATTGATCGACACCTTCAGGCATTCTCAGCAGTTTTACGCCGGTCACTGATGTCAGACTGAAATCGTATTGACTGCCGGCGGATTTGCCGTCATTGTCGGCAATCCAAGCGATATTTACCGTATCGATAAATCCGCAGTCGGGTGGAAATACCGGAGATGAAACATTGCTTTTAAATCCGCAAATATCATCCTGGAAATCGCCGGCTCCGGGACTTGATGGGATTACATCGCCATCAACGAATATGCCGATGTAAACTCCATTGAGTGAATGCCGCCCGATATTTTTAATGGCATAATCAAATATAACAAAATCGTGATCTGATGGCGGTATTGCTAAATCGGGTTTCCAGCCAGCCAGACTTGTCTGTGTAATTTCGATATTAAGCGGAATATGTGGCCGTCCATCAACCGGATCAATAGGTACATATTCCGGATTTGTAATCGTATCGGTAAAAGTAGCAGTATATATCTGGCTTGATACATAACCATAAGTGTCATCAATGTATTCACGTGTAATATGTCTATTTATAAAATCGGCATTCATTTCATAGACAAAATTCCATCCATCAGCGCCAACCGATACCAGCGTATCTCTGCCGATAACAGCTCCTATCCAAATGGCCCCGGCAAAAAGGTATCTGAATGGTTCGGGATAAGGGTAGGCTGCTGAAACCGATGGAACTCCGGTAACTGGATCAATATTACTAATATGTTCTGAAAAGCCACTTCCGAAAACACCCAGATTGGTGACAGTCATTCCCATTTTGTTTAAATCATGTACAGCAATTGTGGAGTATGGATTATGCGCTTTTACTAATACATTGTTATTATCATGGGTAGCCGAATCAAACAGAGTCCGACCAAATGATGTAGATACCGGATACATTGAAAGTAGGCACGATATGAATACCTGTATCAGAATACGGCTCAATCCATTCCGGTTGGATAATTCGAACTTACTCATAACGTAAACCTCCTTAGGTTAGAATGAAGGCTGTTAACTTTCTGTCAGACTATAATGATAATATTAATATAATAGACGACCACTAATACGCAAGTGTGCAATTGTGCTGCAACAATCCGAATTGAGGTAAACAAAAAAAACCGCCCTGAATGGGGCGGTTTAAAGCTTTATTGAAGCAAATCGATCGGTATCAGGTCGTCTTTTTTGTCTTTTTGCGAGGAGCCTTGATTACCTTACCCGCCTTCAGGCAGGAAGTACAGACCTTTATTTTCTTGATGGTGCCGTCAACATTGGCCCGGATCGATTGAAGATTCGGATTCCAACGCCGCTTGACCACATTATGGGCATGCGAGATGGAGTTGCCGAACACCGGTTTCTTGCCGCAAATTTCACAAACTTTAGCCATAATCATCTTCTCCGAATTTTCAAGACCACTATCATAATCAATTTACCCCCAAAGTCAAGGGGTATTTCCGCCTTTTTGGCTGTCCATACAGCTATTTTCTCTATCGGTTCCCATGCCGGTTTCTTGCAGTTTTCTTGACAGAGAATGTTAAAACCGGTATTTTGAAAGCGATATTTCGGTGGTTTTGCCGATTTTGCGTGTATAAAAACCTTAGATTTGAGTGTAAAACATAATGCTTGATTTAAAATTCATAAGAGAAAACCCGGATATAACAAAATCGGCTGTCCATAATAAAAACGAAAACGCCGATATTGATAAAATTCTGGAACTTGATGAGCAAAGGCGGCAGATAATCACCGAGGTCGAAAACCTCAAAGCCCTCAGAAACAAGGTCTCCGAGCAGATTGCCGTCAAAAAGAAAAACAGGGAAGATGCCGCCGACGATATTGCGGAAATGAAAGAGGTCGGCCGGAAAATCGCCGAGCTTGACAGTGAACTGCGCTCTGTTAAGGACGCTCTCGATTTTCATCTTCTCCTGGTGCCCAATATTCCCCACGAATCAGTCCCGGTCGGTAAGGATGAAGAAAGTAATGTTACTGTCAGAAAATGGGGCAAGATACCTCAGTTTGATTTTGAACCGAAGCCTCACTGGGAGTTGGGAGAGGAATTCGGGTTGATCGACCTGCCGGCCGCCGCCAAAATCGCCGGTTCCGGGTTTTATGTGCTTAAAGGATTAGGGGCCAGACTGCAGCGGGCGCTGATAAGCTACATGTTCGACATCCATACAAAAGACGGTTTTGTTGAAGTATATACTCCGTACGTGGCCAATGCCGAGTCGATGACCGGCACGGGACAGCTTCCCAAGCTGGCCGAGGATATGTACCAGTTGAAGGATGAAGCGTATTACCTGATTCCCACGGGCGAAGTGCCGGTGACCAATTTGCATCGTGATGATACTTTTGGAGAGGACGACCTTCCCCGATACTATGTCGCCCATACTCCCTGTTTCCGCCGCGAGGCCGGCGCCGCCGGCAAGGATACCCGGGGAATGCTCCGTGTCCACCAGTTCGACAAGGTTGAGATGGTTAAGATTGTTCATCCCGATTCCTCATACGATGAACTGGAAACACTTCTGGTACAGGCTGAAAAAATTATTCAGGGGTTAAACATACCTTACCGTGTTCGGGTTCTGGCCACCGGCGACCTCTCGTTTGCCGCCGCCAAATGTTATGAGATCGAAATATGGGCGGCCGGGGTCGGTAAATACCTTGAGATATCCTCGGTTTCCAATTTCGTAGACTTTCAGGCGCGGAGAATGAATATCCGGTTCCGGGACGAAAGCAAGAAGTTGCGCTTTGTTCATACGCTGAACGGTTCCGGTGTGGC
>DAOWOO010000323.1 GCA_030642025.1 Candidatus Zixiibacteriota bacterium
GCCAGAGCAGGAAAAAATTCCTGTTGAAAAGCCTGGTAGGTGATGTCAATTCAGTTCCCGATTTCCGCCCGTGACCTGTCCGGGATATTATTTAAGATATCGAATCCCCCTGATATACGCACATATCTGATGATGAGGATCGATGTACTATATATTTTCCTTTACCCAGTTTTCCAGACCGCCGGTAATAATCAACTCTTGGGCAGCCGCACCGACCGGGCTGATACTGTACTTTTTGCCATCGGCTTTCAAAACCGAATTTACAAAATCAATTGATGCTGTTATACCTGTACGGACGGTCAGCTTGTCGGTTCCGAATTTTTCCTTAAAGTCTTTCACCAACTCCGGCACACCTATCACAAGAAAACCGTTATTCAGGGCATTACGCTTGTATGTCTGCGAGAATGACCCGGCTATCACCAGCCTGATACCGCGATGCTTCAGCGCCGTGGCCGCCTGTTCGCGTGATGAACCGGACCCGAAATTAAAGCCGCCGATTAAAATATCGCCGTCCCTGACGATTTTACCGAATTCCGGGTCGTAATTTTCCATAACCACTTCGGCTTGCTGTTCGGGAGTGAAATCGTCGATATAGGTGTACTTACCGGGATAGATTCCATCGGTGTTGAGATTATCCTGATAACAAAATATTAGTTCACCCTCGATTTTTTCCGGGAAACCGTCGAGAATCTTAACTGTTCCCGATGATGCCGCTTTTATCTCCGCTGTTTTTATCTCACCTGCCGGAGAGACATCATCAAATTCTCCCGGTGCGGTAATTTTGCCGGCTATCGCCGACGCCGCCACAACCGCCGGTGAGGCCAGATACGCTTCGGCGTCGCGGGAGCCCATTCTTCCCTTGAAATTACGGTTGGTGGCTGATATACCGACCTCACCGGCTTTGAGCGTTCCGGCGCCCAGTCCGATACACGGCCCGCATCCGGGCGGAAGCACTATCGCCCCGGCCTCGATTAAGGTATTCCAGTCACCCCGCTTATCACTTTCAGCCTGAACTTCGTCCGACGCCGCTGAGATATATAACTCGACTCCCTCAGCAACTTTCTTACCCTTTATTAATTTGGCCGCTTCGGCCAAATCTTCAACCCGGCTGTTGACGCATGATACCAGGTATGCTTTGTGTATTCTAAGATTCCTTTTCTTCATCTCATTAATCGATGTCATCACTTTGACAGTGTCCGGCCCGGAGACATACGGCTGAACCGAGGCCAGGTCAAAAGACAGTTCGACGGCATAGACCGCATCATCATCAGCCCTGAGATTTTCCGACACCAGCCTTTCTATCCGCTCCATATTCATCCGGGGATGCGTGCCCTTACCGTCGGCATCGGATGGCACCCCCTGCAGGCCGCGTTTTTTCACAGCATCGACACGGTTTCTCAGCCATGTGAAAGTAACATCATCAATAGGAAATACCCCGGCCAGTGCGCCCCATTCGGTGGTCATATTGGCGATGGTCAACCTTTGATCGATCGAGAGTGCGGCGATGCCGTCGCCGACAAATTCGATAGCATGATTGAGTACCTCGTCATGGCAGAAATACCCGCACAGGGCGAGTATCACATCCTTGCCGGTCACACCCGGCTTGAGTCTGCTCCTGAGTTCCACTTTTGCCACCGGCAGGACCTGCCACCAGGTTCGTCCAGTCGCCCAGATTGCGGCGGCGTCGGTACGGACTATCGGCGTGCCGAGACACCCCAGACCACCGTACATATTGGAATGGCTGTCGGAGGCCACCGCCATTGTCCCCGGCCAGGCGTAACCCTCCTCGCACATCACCTGGTGCCCGATACCCCGTCCGGCGGGATAAAAATCAACCCCCATCTCTTTAGCAAACGCTTCAATCCCGGCGTATTTCTTAAGATTATCCTCGCTTTTATTCTGAATATCATGATCGAGCGTGAAAACCGGCTGGCGCGGGTTATTCATCTTTGTCGCGCCAATAGATTTGAATTTTTTGATTACCGCCCCGGTGTTGTCATGGGTCATTACGTGAATCGGTTTTATTGAGATAAAATCCCCGGTGCAGACAATATGTCCGGCATCGAGTCCGATGGCGTATTTCTGGGCTATTTTTTCGACTAAATTCTGTCCCGCCATTTATCCACCTGCCTTGTTATAAGCGTTTTCATGTTTTATTCAGACGGGTAATGTATAAAACCGGGCAGGGAAAATCAATGGGCGGAGGGCGCCGTTTGGTATAAATCGTAGGGGTCGTTCGTGAACGACCCGTTTTAAGAAGACCTTATCCGTTGGGCGGTTCTTCTGGTGAGGTCGGGTGCGGCGACCCGGGAGCACTTTTGACAAAACAAGGCTAAGCCTGTCGGCGGGTTCTCAGACTCGCTAAATTATGATTACTCACCCTCACGTTTTGCGCAACCCCGACACCACCATCACTACCAGGTACACCACTCCGGCGAGAATTATTATTGTCGCACCGGAGGGAAGGTCGGGGCCATAGCTTATAGCCAAACCGACCGTGGTAAAAAGAATACTGGCGATTGTTGCGATTACCATCGTCTGCCTGAGAGTTCGGGCAAAATACCCGGCCACCGCCGCCGGAAGAGTCAACAGTGCAATTACCATTACGATACCGACCACGGTGACAAGTATAACTACTGTCAGGGCCGTCAGTGTTAAAAGCAATAAATAGAAGAATTCTACATTCACGCCCCGCACACGGGCGAATTCCTCGTCGAAACAGACCGCCTGAAACTGGTTGAAAAAAACTGCCACCAGGGCCAGGACAACCACATCCAGCCCGGCGATCAGCCACAATTCCGACCGTGACACCATCAGGATATTGCCGAACAGGTAACTCATCAAATCCTGGTTGTATCCCGGCGTCTGCGAAATAAATATTATCCCGATGGCCATTCCGACCGCCCAGATCGCACCGATAACCGTATCCTCCCGTTCTTTGGCCTTAAGACTGACCCAGCCGATTGTAACCGCCGCCAGAACCGCCACCGCCGCCGCACCGTACAGCGGGTCCAAC
>DAOWOO010000086.1 GCA_030642025.1 Candidatus Zixiibacteriota bacterium
CGGCGGCGGCGGCGGTTTTTCTGATAATTGAGATCGGGACACCGTCTCTGGTTTTTGCATGTTTTGTGATTGGCGCAATCGGCTCGGCGGTTACGGCAACCGTAACCGATTCATACCTCCTGCAGATTGCCGTTTTTGCGGTGACTTCGATAGTCCTGATACCGCTGACCCGTCCGCTGGCAAGAAAGATTACCAAGGAATCACCCCAGAAGACGAACGTCGATGCCATGATTAACCGCCCCGGTGTCGTCGTTAAAGATATTGACCCGGCGCAGGAAATCGGACAGGTTCGCATTGACGGCCAGGTCTGGCAGGCGCTGGCCGAGACCGAAATCGCCGAGGGTGAAAAAATTGTGGTGACCAGAGTCATGGGCGCCCGGGTGCATGTTAAAAAGCAGGAAGAATAGTATTCCAATTGTATGATGGAATAATCGACAAAATGCAGAAAGGATGATAAAAATGGAAGCTTATGTATTTGTAATTGTAATCGTCGTCTTCGCCTTCATACTCGGCGCGATGGCGATACGGGTGATCCGGCCGTATGAAAAAGGGTTGGTGGAAAGACTGGGCAAATACCAGCGGACTCTCGGTTCGGGACTTAACCTGATTATGCCGCTTTTCGATACGGTTCTTAAAGTCGATATGCGCGAGATGGTGCTCGATGTCCCGCCCCAACTGGTGATTACCAGGGATAACGTGAATG
Organism: Candidatus Zixiibacteriota bacterium; assembly: GCA_030642025.1. Classification (GTDB taxonomy): domain Bacteria; phylum Zixibacteria; class MSB-5A5; order GN15; family PGXB01; genus DAOWOO01. The sequence continues at coordinate 704 of DAOWOO010000086.1, forward strand.
TCGAGGTGGACTGCGTGGTGTACTGCCAGATCACCGACCCGGTGCGGGCCAAGTACGAAATCATGAATTATATTCTGGCGGCATCGAAGCTGGCCCAGACCAACCTTCGTAATGTCATCGGCGAGATGGATCTTGATTCGGTGCTGTCATCTCGTGACGTTATCAACGGCCAGCTTCGTGATACGCTCGATACGGCCACCGACAAGTGGGGGGTCAAAGTCAACCGGGTGGAAATCCAGCGGATCGAGCCGCCAGGCGATATTACCGAGGCGATGAGCCGTCAGATGAAGGCCGAGCGTGATAAGCGCGCCGCTATTCTCGAAGCCGAGGGTGAAAAACAGGCAGCTATCACAGTCGCCGAGGGAAGCAAGCGGTCGGCTATTCTCGAAGCCGAGGGTCAGGCCGAGGCGGTAAAAAAGAAAGCCGACGCCGAAAAATACCGCCAGATAGCGGTTGCCGAGGGTGAAGCGAAAGCAATATTGAATGTATTCGGCGCCATTCATGAGGGCAAGCCGGACAACGAACTGATTACGTTGAAATATCTCGAAATGCTGCCACGGCTGGCCGAGGGTGACGCCAACAAAATCTTCCTGCCTTACGAGGCCAGCGGCATAATAAGCGCGCTGTCAGCCATGGTTGAGGGAGTCAAAGGCAAGGACAAAAAGCCGACAATTCCCGCAGGACCGGCGGCCCCGGCGGCATAAGCGACCGGTTGATCTAAATAAAACGGAGGTGGAAACGCCTCCGTTTTTTTTATTGCATTGCCCGGTTTGACAAGCGTAACTGATTTGGTTAAATTAATATTGAAAGATAGGATTGGCTGATATGAATGATAGCATCAATATAAGAAAGCCGGCTGCAGCCGGGACATTTTACCCCGGCGATCCGGTGGAGCTTTCTAAATTTCTGGCGAAGTTATATTCCGAAGCCCGCAAAAAAACGCTTCCGGGCAGACCGATAGCGATAATTGCGCCCCATGCCGGGTATATGTACTCCGGTAAAACGGCGGCGGCCGTGTATAAGCAACTTGAAGGTGAAACCTATGATACTGTGGTGATAATTTCTCCATCGCACACGGTGTTTTTTCAGGGAGCCTCGGTGTACAACGGTTCCGCCTACCAGACGCCAATTGGAGTTGTGGAAATAGACGATGATCTGTCGCAGAAAATCGGCTCGATTCATCCCTCGGTGTACCTCTCCAATAAGGGTCATACCGGCGGTTCGGTTCGGGGTGAACATGCGCTGGAGGTACAACTTCCGTTTTTGCAGCAGGTGCTTGGCAAATTCAAGCTGGTGGCGATTATAATGGGCGACCAGGATGAATCCACTTCCCGGGCGCTTGGCGAAGTGCTGGCCTCGGCGTTGAGTGGTACCAATTCGCTGATTGTGGCCTCGACCGACCTGTCGCATTTCTATTCCGAAAAGAAGGCCCGGAAACTCGACGGTAATATTCAGAAAGCAGTCGAACTGTTCAACCCGGGAAGGCTTCAGTCGGTGCTGGCTTCGGGCAAAGGTGAAGCATGTGGCGGCGGGCCGATGATAGCGACCATGCTGGCCGCCAAAAGGCTCGGCGGTGAGGAAGTCATAATCGGGGAGTACACCACATCGGGTGAGTCCACCGGTGATTTCAGCGAAGTGGTGGGGTATCTTTCAGCCGTTATAGTATCATCGAAAAAGCATACGATTATCAATCCAGCTATCGGTCAGAGAAGCAAAAAAGCTCCGGAATATCTGACTAAAGCTGATAAAAAATATCTCCTTGATCTGGCCCGGCGGTCAATAGTGTCGAGATTTTCCGGCAAAAATATCGAGGAAACCGAACCGGAATCACGGATACTTCGACAGAAACGCGGGGCATTTGTGACCCTGAAAATAGGCGGTATGCTTCATGGATGTATCGGACATATTCGGGCTGCCAGTCCGCTTTATCAGACCGTGATTGAAATGGCGCAGGCGGCCGCTTTTGAAGATCCTCGCTTCAAGCCGCTGGATGAGGATGAGCTTGACAGGATAGAAATTGAGATTTCAGCTCTGTCGCCGTTGATGCGGGTTCATGATATGAATGATATCGAGGTCGGGCGCGACGGCCTGTTGATTCGTCTGGAGATGCATTCCGGGCTTTTACTTCCGCAGGTGGCCACCGAGAATAACTGGGACAGGCCAACCTTCCTTGAGCAAACTTGTCTTAAAGCGGGGCTTCCCAAGAACAGCTACAAGAACAGGGAGGCTGAAATTTACCGGTTTTCGGCTGATGTTTTTTAGGTTTACTTTTTGCCTCTGTCTGCTTTGACTTCAATCCCCAGGCTTTTAAGCCTTCCGGCATAAACCTTATCCTCGGTTCCATACTTTTGGTATTTCTTGATATACTCCGCCATTTTTTGTGAATCGCCGAGGTACCGATATGATACAGCCAGGAAATAATAAGCGGAGTAACTGATCGAATCGATCTCCAGCATCTTTTCCGAATAGAAAATAGTGGAATCGAAATTCTTAAGGTGCATATGCACAGTGGCAAAGCCCTCGAATACAAATATACTGTTGTTATGCAGATGAAGGGATTGTTTTAAATCTGAAAAGGCTTCATCGTATCGCTTCATGGCTATCAGGGAGCGGGCACGATTCAGCCAGACATTATGGTTGTATCTCTGAAGACTGATTACCTTACCGTATTCCTTGAGAGCCTTTTCGTAGTTACCGCTGTGGAGGTACAGATTTGAGAGCATATCATGATAATTGGCGAAGAATCTGAGCGGTTTGATGGTGGCGACCAGCCTGCGGGCGGTTTCCAAATCGCCCCGGTGCAGGGCGCTGATTGCTTTCCGGACCTTTATCTTGTTTTGATAGCGCCGGTTGTAGAGAGCATCAAGTGAGTCCACGGCCTTCTGATCATCCTGTTCTTTACAGTAGGTTCGCAGTACAACAGTGGCCGGAAGTGATTTCTGGATATCCAGATCAATAAAATATTTAACATAATCGACAGATCGTGCCGCGTTAAGGTTCACCAGTAGAAACGGTACCGAGGTAGATACAGTGTAAATAATGATTGGAATAATCAGCCTTTTTAATGCGGTTATCTGTTTATTGCCGGCCAGGTGAATTGCCAGAAGGGTGAGACCGAGGGCGGACAGCGACAATAAATCCCAGTCGCGGGGCATACCCAGTTTCGGATCAATAACAAGAAGAAAACCCAGTCCGGCAAGCGTGAGCAAAAGCAGGAAAATGGTTTCCGGTTTTCCAAACAGACGTGGCAGTCGCTTGATCGACAGTATCAGAAAAAGAAAAACGGGTGGAGAAAGCAGCAGCAATAGGTTAAATATATCGACAATATGCGATAGGCTGAAAAGCTTATAGCCGGGGTCGGACGGTTTGCCGTCAAACATCGGCAGGAAGATATCTTCGATATATAAATCGGTGGTATATTGATGGTAAAACCGGATTATACCTATGATAACGATCACCGCCGCCATAATCCAGAACAGGAGTCTGAAACGATCATACAGGCGGCGCCCCAGGCCTTTGCAGAAGACAAGAAGGATAAAGGCCGGTATCATGGCCACTGATTGCATATGCGTGAAGAGTCCCAGGGCAAGAAAGACTATCGGGCCGATCAGCCATCGGTCGCGTTTGATGTAACGCAGTCCGAAATAAATAAACCCGGGGAAGGCGACCCAGAGAAGGGGGTAATTTTCGGCATAACCGAAAAAGAGCAGGAGTGCGCCTGAAAATAATAGTGAAAGAAAAGTCAGAAGCCGTTTGGTTTTATCCTCGGAGATTACTCCCGAGATCAGGATAAACAGCCATACGGCGATAATCCCGGAAAATACCGAGACAATTCTGAATGCCGTCAGCGCCGCTTCTTTGCTTTTTGGGCCAACCAGGGACTGCAGGCTCAAAAGAAGGTGGGTGACCCCCATTTCAGACCATTTGATAAACGAACCGGTCTCGGAGGCCAGGTTGGAGATAACAGCATAGCCATCACCGAGAAAATGTGTGGGAGCCAGAAAGATTACAAATAAACCCGCACTTATAGCGACAAAGATGAAGCGATATAAATGTCTTTTGGCGCCGTCGTAGAAAATATCGGAGAAGCCTTCCACTAATCGTTCATTAATCCGTCCGGTAATCCTTAAAACCGGCAATACAAACGCCACCGCTGTCAGAATGACATAGATAACGGTAAATGACGACGGAAGAAACAACAGAAAATTGAAACCCCACATGCGGGAATCAGGAAAAGCAAACGGTATCAGTCGAAGAAGAAATAATACTGTAAGTACAATATAGGCCGTCCAGAAAGTTTTTTCATCTTGATTCATTGTCATAATGGTCAAAGAGTAACAATTACATTACAATATATATACTGATGTAGTTTTTTCAATGACATTATTATCCCGGCCTGCCATATATTTCCAGCCCGCCAGAGTCTTTTGCAAAGTAGCTTGAGTTTTTGACCGCGGCTTTATACATTCCGGCGATGCCGGATATTGAAAAAGATATTAGAAAAGCATCGGTTTTAATTACCGGGGCCAATGGTTTTGTCGGAAGCAGGCTCAGCCGGATGTTTCTGGCCGAGGGTTTCCATGTTATCGCCGGAGTGCGTGAGGGTTGCGATAGCTCCCTGCTCGATGGTCTTGATCTGGAGTTCCGATTCGGTGATATTACCATGCCGGAAACACTGGGAGACATGGTGGCCGGGGTTGATTATATTATCCACAACGCCGGACTGGTCAAGGCGCCGCGGCTCGATCTATTTTACGAGGTCAACCGCAAAGGCACTCGTAATGTCATTGAAGCCGCCAGACATAATAAAAATCTTAAAAAGCTGATATACATATCATCGCTGGCGGCGGCCGGGCCGTCGGAGCCAGGTCGACCCCTGACCGAGGATGACGAACCGCACCCGATTACCAATTACGGCCGATCCAAGCTGTCCGGTGAGGAGGCGGTTCTGGCGGCGACTGATGAGGTTAATTCAGTTATTATCCGTCCGCCGGGGATATACGGCCCCGGCGATAAGGAAATGTTCGCTTTCTTTCAGATAATCGATAGCCGGATATGGCCGTATCTGGGTAATCTCAAACGCCGACTGCAACTGGTGCATGTCGATGATTTATGTATCGGGGTGATTCGAGCGGTGAAATCGGCCACCAGGTCAGGATCGATATATTTTATTGCCGAATCACGGAGTTATTCATTTCGAGAGTTGGTCTATTGCCTTAGAAAAGCATCGGGACGAATCGGCCTGCCGCTGTATGTGCCGGGATTCGTTGTTAAAACCATTGCGTGGCTGTCGGAAATGTTCATGAAAGCAGCAGGCAAGACCCCTATGTTTACGGTGGAAAAGGCATGTGAAATACTCGATCACTGGGAAGTCAGCACTGAAAAAGCTGAGCGGGAACTCGGCTTTACAGCGCCCACATCATTTCCCGATGGCGCCCTTAAAACAATGGAATGGTACCGACTTGAGGGGTGGTTATGATAGTAAGTTTCAAGCTTCTAACCTGGTGTCTCGTAGCCGGATCGGCCTATCTTTTGATTGTTGATTTTATCTGGTATAAGCTGGAAAATAAAATTCCGATGTTCGGCGGATTCCCTGA
>DAOWOO010000143.1 GCA_030642025.1 Candidatus Zixiibacteriota bacterium
GCGATCGGCCGTATTTCAGGAAGCGAGGATGCCTCGTGATCAAAGGAAACCATGACGACCGATCCAGGCGGGAGATTTTCTATATAATCAAAGCTTTTTTGGATTTCGGGGGATGCGATGGTGTCAAAATCGACCGAAATAAGATAAGAGATAATCACAATAACGAACAACCCCGAAAATATTATCCACCTTGTTTTCTGTCTGTCCATCAATCACCCCTCAGGTAGGTGCGCTCAATACCCAGTATCACGCGCAGAGAGGTGGTCATCGAACCCAGGCCGATACCTATCAGTATTGCCCGGCGGGCTGACATTGACGGGTAATTCTGTACCCAGAAAGTAACCTTGGGAAACCAGTCGGAAAGCATCTCGGCTATCGGAATCCGGCCGATAAGGACAATCAGGGCCGTTCCCAGCAGTATGGCCGCCTGAATATTTCTGGCTCGAAACCCTCTGAACGACGCTGAGGCCACAAAAAAGGCCAGAAGCGAAAACACCGTCGCCTGCATCGGGGCAATTACATTTTCAAACGTCCATAGAAATGGTGAGTCAATTTTTATCCCGCCGAAAAGCGCCAGTATCGGCATCAAAGCCAGCCCGGCTAAAGATACAAGCTTGTACGGCGTCTCTTTCCCCCGGCTGATACTTCGCAGATTAGTTTTTATAAAGGCCGCAATGCCTACCAGAAGCGTAAAGGCAAAGATTATCTGCCACCAGTCAAGGATACTGTTATATATCCACCGCGCCGCCGGATGCGGCGAGAAATACTGCAGAAACATCACCGATCCGGCAAGAAAACATACAATGAGTGGAAGTCTCTGACGCATTTAGTATCTCCACCAGGTTGACGACGGATCAACGGTCGCCCAGATAATCGCGGTGACGACAAACGCGGCGATCAGGATTTTTATGATGTCCTGGGCTCTTACCGATGAGAGGATTTCCTTATTGTTCGATAGATAACCCGAGGCCGCGAATAACTCCTCCCCTATCAGGGTATAGTCGCAGGCAACAATGAAAAAAGAAAGCTGGATTGTCGAGTCGGTTCCGGCAATCTGAATTGCCCCGATTGAATTGGCTGTTTCGGCCAGAATAAGCGATTCGGCCTCAAATGTTCCCAGCAGAAAAACCGAGGCTGGTTTGGTGCGGCTGATTATACCGTCAACAGCTGCGGCATAACCGAACTGGGACGAAGAAATATAGAAAATATCATCGGCGTTGTAACGGTCGGAATGACCGGCGGTAGTGTACCCCTCGCGAATCACCTCCTGCGCCACCGCCATTATCACCGGATCGTGAGTCGGATAAATCAGCCGGCAGTCGTACTGCGCCGTTTTTTCCGCCACCGTGGAGAGGATATTCATCGATGCTATAGTCGTGGGGCGCTGGATATCGCCACCCCATCCGGGAGTAAAAAGGATCGGCGAACCCATCTCAGTGGCCCGTCCGACCGCCTCTTCGACAGCTTTCAGACCCGGGATTTCACGGATTTTGAACTGCTTGCCCGATTTCGCTGCGTGGGAAGTGTATAAAACAATAGCGATGGCAATAATCGAAATAATCAGAGTGGGTAATGTTAATACATCGAACCAGGATGAAACTCCATTAACTGACGGGTCGGATGCCCAGGTGGTATCAGTCAGGACAAGAAAGACGGCAAATGTTAATAATGGCATTCCAAAACGGCATATTTTAAACATATCGAGGATATAAATATCCCTGCCTTTCAAATCAACAAAAAGTTTACTTGACATAAGGTATGGTTGAGCTTATCCTCGTCTTATTATGAAAAAATATATAACTTATACGGTAATCGTACTGACCGCACTTATGGCATTATCCTGCGACGGCGACAGATCATCGGGCGAGATTACTCTGGAATGGTGGCAGTTCTGGACTGATCCGGCCATTAAGCCGACTATTGAGAAAATAGCCGCCGACTTTGAATCGGCCAATCCCGGTATTAAGGTTAATATTACCGATTTGACCTGGGCCAATGGACGGGAAAAAATTGTTCTGGCCTTTTCATCGGGCACCGCTCCTGATATTGTCGAACTCGGTTCCGACTGGGTTCCCCAGTTTTCCTCGGCCGACCAACTGGCCGCAATCGGTAAGAGCGTAGGCGCCGATACATCGCAATATTTCGGATGGTCTCCGGGAATCTATGAAAACGAGATATATGCTTTCCCCTGGATACTCGGCACCCGGGTTCTATACATCAACAGGAGCCTTTTAATTCAGGCCGGATATGATCAAAATTTTGTCCCATTTAACTGGGAGCAGTTAACCGAGTGTTGTTATAAAATAGACTCCATTGGCAAAGATATCCACGGGTTCGGTTCCAATGCCGCCGAAAAGCACAGGCTGTATAAGAAATTCCTTCCCTTCTTCTGGTCGAGCGGGGCAAAGATTTTAAGCGATGACGGCAGTTTTAGTACCATCGCCAGCGATAAAGCGTATGAGGCTTTGAAATTTTACAAGGAACTTTCTGATAGTGTCGGTCTGATAGACACTCAGCGCCGACTTGAAGACGCCTTTCTCGACGGCTCTGTCGGGGTTATCATTTCGGGTGACTGGCTTCTTAAACGAATATGCAACGGAGGACATGACATAGATTTTATCACCACCATAATTCCGGGACCCAAATATCCCGGCCGGTCATTTGTGGGGGGAGAATATCTGGCTGTCAGTAAACAGTCGCAACATAAGGCTGAAGCACTCAAGTTCATTCGCTATTTGACCAATCGAGAAAACCAACTGCTTTTCTGCAAGGAGAATTTCTCAGCCAATCCATCGCATAAAAAAGCCGCCGCAGATTCGTTTTTCACCGGAGATGTCAACCTTCAGGTATTTTACAAGCAGTTGAATCTCTCCCGGATGCCGAAAATAGATGAACACTGGCCGGAGATTGAGGAAATTATAGAAATAACGCTGGAAGATGTTCTCTTCAATGACGCCCCAATGGCGGAAGCGCTATACCAGGCCAAACTTGATATTGAGAAATTATACTCGGCCAAATGACGGCACGCAGAATAATCGGCCTATTATTCGCGTCACCCTGGATTATTACATTTATTATCTTCTGGTTTTTTCCCTTGTTGTATTCGCTTTACCTGGGGTTTACCGATTACCGCCTGATGCAACCGTCATACAATTGGGTTGGCCTGAATAATTTTTCCGCGCTTTTATCCGACCAGTCGTTTCTACAGTCATTAAAGAATACCTTGATCTTTGTTGTCGGCACCATACCGGTAACGACCGCGACAGCGCTGATACTGGCGCTGCTGGTTGAAAAGAACTTTCCGGGCCGAACCCTGTTCCGCTCCGGCTTTTTTATGCCTTCGATAACATCGATGGTGGTTATAGCGCTGGTCTTTACCAACCTGTATTCACGAGGGGGGTATATATATCTTCTTGCCAAAATACTTGGCCTCTCCCCTCCCGAAAACGGGCTTCTTTTGTCTGATAGTACCGCGCTTTATTCCATCATGGCTATGGATATCTGGATGTCGGTCGGTTACTACATGCTTCTGTTTTTGGCCGGACTGAAATCCATTCCAAAGGAACTCTATGAAGCCGCCGAGGTGGCCGGCGCCGGGACCTGGCGGAAATTCCGATCAATTACTCTGCCCCTTCTCAAGCCGGTGGCGCTTTTTATAGTGGTCATCAACACGATCAAATCTTTCCAGGTTTTTGTTGAAATATTCGTCATGACAAAGGGCAAGTATGGCACTTCGACGGCGGTATTCTTTATTTATAATACCGGCCTGGAATATTTCGAGTTCGGGTACGCCTCGGCCGCGGCATACATATTATTTGTAATTATCGCATTGATTTCTCTGGTCCAATTCCGGCTGTTCCGGCAGAGGTCATTATGGTAAGGGCCATTAAGTACATACTCCTGGTTTTTATACTGCTCGTAATGGTTTTCCCTCTATTCTGGATGTTCAGGGTTTCCCTGCTTCCGGCGGTCGGATCATTGTCATTTGATCAATTTCTGTCATCCATATATACGTTTGAAATCTATTATGACATTTTCACCACCGGCAAGATGACCGTATATTTATTAAACTCAGCCCTGGTGGGAATTACCGTGACCGGCGGCAATATTCTTTTCTGTTTCATGGTCGGATATGCCCTATCGCGGTACCGGTTTATCGGCAAAAACTTCTGGTTTTACTCGGTGGTTTTTGTATTGATGATTCCCGTTCATATTATCATAATCCCGTTGTATCTCCTGATTCACAAATTGGGCCTTTATGACACCTATGGGGCCTTGATTTTGCCATTTCTGGTCAACCCGATCGGCGTGTTTTTAATAAAGCAGTATATTGATACCCTTCCGAATTCAATGGAGGAAGCCGCCCGAATAGATGGCGCCGGTGAATTAAAAATACTGTTTCAGATTGTTATGCCTTTGTGTAAACCGGCCCTGGCGGTGCTGGCCATTCAGGTTTTTCTGACAAACTGGAATTCCTTTCTTTTCCCCTTCATTTTGACCGGTTCCGAATCAATGCGAACCCTGCCGGTCGGGCTGGCGTTGTATCAGGGGCATCAGGCAATTGACTGGCCTCACCTCATGGCTGGTTCGACCCTGGCGGTTATTCCTGTATTGCTGATATTTCTGTTATTTCAGAGGCAGATTGTTTCCGGAATAACCTCCGGCGCAATTAAGCAGTGATTATTTTATTTTTGCCCTTGACATAACAGCATAAAGGTCAATATCATTGGGCAAATTGAAAATTAACTTCTAACTAAAACTGATGGAGGATTAATGCGACTTAAACTCTTTATGGTTCTTACCGCTATCGCCGCATTACTGATTGCCGGATGCGCCAGTAAGGGGTACGTTGATCAGAGAATCGCCGAAATGCAGGCCCAGGTGGATTCCGATATGAATACCGTTAAGGCTCAATCGGCCCTGAACGGCGACGAGATTAAAAAGCTTAAGAGCCTGACAACGGAACTGTCGGGCAAAACCGAC
>DAOWOO010000151.1 GCA_030642025.1 Candidatus Zixiibacteriota bacterium
CGTGATGTAATTCGGAAGATGCCCGTCCAGAGTACAGATGAGTTATTACAATCACCATCCGGAGCTGTGACAACATCCGAGGGTGAAATTATAATCAGAGGTGGTCGTGCTGGAGAAATGTCATATATTACAGATGGAATATCTATTGGTGATCCTCTCGGCGGTTACGGTCCTGTTGATTTGGGGTTGTCAATAAGAAATCCGGGGTGTAAAAAAATGTCTCAATTTCCCCCGGCTCATGGAGGAACAGCCATTGTCAATGGTGAGGCATACGACGCCATGTTTTTCAAGCACTATGGTGTCAATCCGTTTGTCGATGTCGAGGATGACAGCCTGTCAACCTTTGCCATCGATACCGATGATGCCTCGTATATCATGACCCGGTCATACCTGGAACGCGGCAGTCTCCCTCCCGATGAAGCGGTCAGAACCGAGGAGTTTATCAATCATTTTGACTATGGGTACAATGCACCCAGTGAAGCACCGTTTGCTGTCTATATCGAGGGCGCTCCATCGAAATTCGGGCAGAACTGTCGTATGCTTAAAATCGGTATCAAGGGCAAAGTAATCAATCCCGAAAACCGCAAGGCGGCCAACCTGGTGTTTGTGGTTGACATCTCCGGTTCGATGGGCCGCGAAGACCGGCTCGGCCTGGTGAGAAAGGCACTTCGGATGCTGGTCGATGAGTTGAAACCGGATGACAGGGTCGGTATTGTGGTCTATGGATCACGCGGCAGAGTACTTCTTGAGCCGACCTCGATTGAGAAAAAGCATGAGATCCTGATGGCTATCGAATACCTGCGCTCATCCGGCGTCACCAACGCCGAGGAAGGGATACGCCTGGGCTATCAGATGGCCGAAAAACATTTCGAAAAAGGTAAGATAAACCGGATAATTCTCTGTTCCGACGGTGTCGCCAATGTCGGCACCACCGGCCCGGATGAAATTTTGAAGCAGATAAAGAAGTATGCAGACAAGGGGATCACCCTCTCCACTATCGGTTTCGGAATGGGCAATTTCAATGATATCCTTATGGAAAAGCTTGGCGATAAGGGGAACGGTCATTATGCCTATGTCGATGATATCGCCGAGGCCAGGCGGGTCTTTGTTGAGAACCTAACCGGGATGCTCCAGGTCATTGCGCGCGATGTCAAAATCCAGGTTGAATTCGATCCGGCGGTGGTGCGAAGTTACCGTCTGCTGGGATACGAGAACCGCGACGTTGACGACGACAAGTTCCGCGATGACAAGGAGGACGGCGGCGAAATCGGCTCCGGCCACAGCGTCACAGCTCTGTATGAGATCAAGCTTAACAAAGACGCGAAGGTGAATAAAATCGGAACGGTGTACATCCGTTTCAAGGCCCCCGATGAACTGGAACGGGCTGACGAGGTCCAGTATGCCATAACCATGCGCGATTTCAACGACAGCTTCGAGGCGACTTCCCCGCATTTCAAGCTGGCGGCAACAGCCGCAGAGTTTGCCGAAATACTGCGTAAATCATACTGGGCGAAGGGATCAGAACTTTCCGATCTGGCCGAAACGGCAGACGGTATTTATAATGATCTCAAGACACCTGAGATTCTGGAACTTATGAACCTTATCTCGAAAGCTCAACAGTTCAAAGACGAACTTGCGGATAAATAAAGACTCTCACAAAACGTGAGGGGTATCGGCAAAGCGGCCGGGCACAATGCCCGGCCGTATTTTTTCCCGCAAAAAAGGAAAATCCCTCACGATATGGAGGGATTTTCCCAAACAGCCGGCCCGCCAGCCGGAACACTCGTGTTATTCAGTCACGGTATATATCTCTGTTTCTTCGGGTTGATCCTCTTCCGGTTTTTCATCAAGAACCGGTTCGACAAGCGTCGTCACGGTGGAACCGGATTTAATCAGAATGCCGTCGCTATCAGTCGCGGCAATCAGCTTATTGTCGAAGGGGCAGAGAACATTGACCTTTGTTTCCTCCAGCCCGCCGCATCTCAGAAAGTCGCCGTTGAAGAGAGATATGACCCCGTTGTCGGTGGCAATGTTTATAACCCAGTCTGCAGCATCGACGGCCCTGACCTGATCGGAGGGAAGTCCCTCGGTGATAGTAAGCTGTTGCCAGCGTCCGCCATTGAAGGTGAAAAAACCGTTATCGGTCCCGACATAGAGATGCCCGTGATTGAAAGCCAGGGCGCTGACATTATCGAATATGGTCGTATCGCGAAGGAGGTACCGTTTCTGAAATCTTTCGCCATTCCAGCGGTAAAGGCCGTTACATTCCGAGCCGACCCAGAGCCCGCCGGATTCATCGGCGACCATAGCATTAACAGGAAATTCTTCAGTCAGGGTAATATCGCCGAAAATACTGTTGGAGTACAATCCCTGATCCGTGCCGATCATCAGGCAGTATTCCCAGCTGTACAGGAATTGTATCTCGCCGTCAAAGAGCCCTTCCGCCGGGGTCAGGACAGTATCTTCAATAACATACAGATTTTCACCGCCGACGTAAACTTTTCCGTCATGCCGGGTAATAGCATGAAAGGTTTCCTCGACCGGAAAAGTGGTGTAGCTTTCATTATGAAAATCATAGACGATTACTCCGCCGTCAAAAACAGCATAAAGCACCGAATCGGACACAAGCATATCGGCTACATTCAGGATGCCCTGTTTTTCATCCACCGCGAAAACAGCGTTTTCATCGACAGTCGCACTGGCAAAAGCGGCATCTACGACTCCATCGGCAACCGAGGCGGCAATAGTATCCAGGGCTCTGTCCGCGAGGGTCTTCCGTTTCGGATTGTCATCTCCGCCGCATCCGATGAAAGCAATACCGACCAGTAAGATGGCCGCTCCCATGACCCCCATCGCCGTGATTTGGTTTCTTTTTTTCATTTTTTTCTCCTTTCGGTTAGGTTTTTTGTTCACGATGGGGTATTTCAATATTCATGCCAAATAAGTATCTTGTGGTATTACAACGAGTTACAACGACGGCCTAAAATTATTAGTCGTATATTTGTGTCATTTTTGACACGAACAGCCGATATAATTGTAAAAGCTTATGAGAGGCAACAAATTACATGTGTCTATATTGACACAGGCAGATTCGGATTGTGACAGGCTTTTAAGAATGGTATCTTTGTCCATAAAGGAAGGATCTATTCGCAGGATGCGTTTTATCACTCAGGCAACAGCCGGTTTACTTTTTCTGATATCGAGTATATCAGTATCGGGGCAGTCATTGGATTGCGGGATTCTTCAGTACAAACTTGACCGCCTGTATTTTCCGCATGGTACTGAGTCCGATTTATTCAAGTATTCTCCATTCACCGTTTATCTCAATAGCGATTCGATTTATGCGGGCACCCTGGAATTCTCCGGGCAGGGGGTTTCATACAGCTTCCCGACATATAACTATTTCGATACGCTGAATATTGCTCTATTCCATACGATTCTGGAACCGGCAATTGAAGATACATTGACAAAGATTACAATCGGCATATCGGAATTTGATATGCCGGAAATTGGAATATGTCTTATTGACAGCGGCAGTGTACTGTTCCGGCAGTATGACTCGCATATCAGGATGCTTCTTGATTTTGAGGAAGGTTTTTTAGACGGGTACTTATCGTACGGGACACCGGACACTTATAATAAAGAAACCGGGATCGCTTATTCTTATGCACCGTATTATGCTGTGATTATGCCCAATTTATCCAGCGGGGTCAATTATCACGGTCTTTTAAGTACATCTTTGTACTATAGGTTTGATCCGTCGCAGCCGTATACTTACTTCGACGGAAACAGAGTTATTCCGCAGGATTGCTTTTATGACAAGGATGACAGTTGTTTCAGAGCGTACTATTACAATACCGAAGACGGCCGGAGGCTCCTGGAATCAATGCGTCAGCGGCCAAAGAGAATCTCTATTTCAACATCCGACCGGGTTCTGGATATAACCGGCCAGCTCTTTGCCGATATACTGTCGCGCGACAGAATAAGAACCGATTTCGTGGCGGCTTCCGAGTTTGCCGATATAAGACTGACGTTTATTGAGTATGACAGCAATCAGCCATTAACAGGCTTCAACAATATTCTTGATCTCCTGGCTCACGATACCGCCGCCGGTGATATTATAAATAAATCATTGGAGTTGGCAGCCGTGTATCTGCAGTCAGCCCGGTGCGCTGATCATCCGAAAAAAGAAAAACATTATCTCGAAAAAACAGAACGTGTATTAAAAGAAGATTTAGGTGTTTTCCCGCTGTTTCGGCCAACTGTATATTTTATAGCGAATCGGGCTTTAAAAGGATACCGTTTCGATGACGACGGTTATCTCGATTTAACCGAAACTGTCAGGCTTTTACTGCCAGTACCGAATGAGGATAAACCAAGATGACTTTTACCGGGAGAATAAGAACGTACTTGATTATCATTGCCCTATTGCCGCCAATGGTAATAATGTCGGTGGTCTATTTCCGTACGGTCAAGCAACTGGAATCATCATATCAACAGAAAGCATACAGCAAGCTTCAGGGTTATCAGCAATTCGATAAGCGGTTGCGTGCCGGTATAAGAGGACAAATAACCGGTGTCCTTGATTCGCCGACCTGGCGGAAGGCGATTTTAAGACTGCGCTCAGGCAAACGCCCGGCCATTGAGGACGGCTCCCTTCCGCCGACTCTCGATTTTTTTGAAATAACGGATTCAATGCAGACTGTTGTGTGGTCATATCGCCGTCCCGGGTTAATCGGTGAATCTGTCGACTGGAAAATTCGGCAGGCCGATACGAACGGGTACATTGAATCGGTCGAGTATGATCGCCTGGGGCCCCATGGAGCTGTCGGCTTCTATATTCCGATCGACAGTTCTCTGGCCGTATATGCCGGAA
>DAOWOO010000033.1 GCA_030642025.1 Candidatus Zixiibacteriota bacterium
ACGGGACTGTCCTTTTTTATCCAAACAAAGACCGCCCCAGATTTATTCAGTCAGTCGATGAAGTAATTGTCAATCGGGCGATCAGTCCTTCATCGACTGCAGGAATTTCTCGTTGTTCTTGGTCTTTCTCATACGGTCAAGCAAGAATTCCATAGCTTCGATAGGATTCATTTCGGCCAGGAATTTCCGCAGAATCCAGACCTTGGCCAGAACATCGGGTTCCAGGAGCAGTTCCTCCTTGCGTGTCGAACTGCGGTTGAGGTCCATGGCCGGGAAGATTCGGCGGTCTGAAAGACGTCGATCGAGTACCATCTCAAGGTTACCGGTACCTTTGAACTCCTCGAAAATTACCTCATCCATTCTCGATCCGGTTTCGATCAAAGCGGTGCCGATAATGGTCAGTGATCCGCCCTCCTCGATATTCCGGGCCGCTCCGAAAAACCGTTTCGGTTTGTGGAGAGCGTTACTGTCAACACCGCCGGAGAGTATTTTGCCTGAGTGCGGGACTACCGAGTTGTGGGCCCGGGCCAGACGGGTGATACTGTCGAGCAGGATAACCACATCATGCCTATGCTCAACCAGACGTTTGGCCTTTTCCAGGACCATATTGGCTACCTGTACATGACGCTCGGCCTGTTCGTCAAAAGTAGATGATATCACTTCTCCCTTGACTGAACGGCGCATATCGGTAACCTCTTCCGGACGTTCGTCAATCAGAAGCACCATCAGTTTTACATCCGGGTGATTGGTTGTAATCGAGTTGGCGATTTTTTGGAGAAAAATCGTTTTTCCGGCTTTGGGGGGGGAAGTGATAAGAGCACGCTGCCCTTTGCCTATTGGAGTCATCAGGTCCATAATGCGGGTCGTCAGGTCATCGGCGTCGACTTCCATCGTATACTTCTCATTCGGGTAAAGCGGGGTGAGATTGTCGAACGATATATTATGCTTGGCGATATCGGGATGTTCGAAATTGATCGCCTCAATTTTCAACAGGGCAAAATAGCGTTCATTGTCTTTCGGCGGACGAACCTGTCCGGACAGAGTGTCACCGGTGCGCAGATCGAAACGTTTTATCTGCGATGGTGAAACATAGATATCATCGGGGCCGGGCAGATAATTATAAGTGTGCGAGCGAAGGAAGCCGTATCCTTCTGAAAGAATCTCCAGAACACCCTCGGCGAAGATCATACCTTCCTGCCTGGCGGAGGTGGCTTCCATGATCTTATAAATCAATTCTGATTTTCTCAGGCCGGAAACACCGGGAATATCCTGTTTTTCGGCGATTTCCAGAAGCTCCGCTATGGTCTTGGCTTTAAGCTCGGAGCTTTCCATTATAGCTGTTTTGGTCATAGCATTATCTCTCTATTGATTAAAATGATTTTATTCAAATTGACGGGAGGAATCAGCTTAATTTTTCTATCGGAGCATCGCCCCACAATTTCTCCAGGGCGTAGAACTCACGGGCTGAGTTCAGGAAGATATGAACCACAACATCGACATAATCAAGCAGAACCCATGACCCTCCTTTGGTTCCTTCGCGATGCCAGGGTTTGATACCTTTGTCCAATAGACCCTCATCGACCGCCTCGGCAATTGCCCTTACATGCACATCCGCATCGCCACTGGCTATCACAAAATAGTCGCAAATATTGGATATACTCTTGATTTTCAGGATCCTAACGTCGTGACCCTTTTTACTGAGGGCAAGTTTGCCGGCAATACGGGCAATAGCAAGCGGTGTTTGTTTCAAATTTTGTTTTATTTTCTCCTATTCGGTTGGTGTTTCCAGCAGCAGTTCATAGTCTTCACCCAATACCAAGGTGACCGTAATACTACGATAATTGTTTTCTATCGGTTTGTAAACAAAATTCTCGCAATTCAAGCCGATTTGTTCGGCAAAAAGCCGGGCCGGCTTGAGGTCCTTTTCGCGTGAAATCATAAAGCTCTCTTTGATATTGTAAGAGTCAAAATCGCCCACTTCGATAATTTCCACCTCAAGCGGAAGCTTGACCAGTGAGGGAATCCTTTCGGCCGTTTTTGAAGCGATGCCGTTTAAACCGCAGCCGTTCAAAATCTGCAATCGAATTGTGTGCTCCGGCATGTCTATAGTTTTTGAAAAGCCGTGGGTCACTCTTATGGCAAAGCTGGCGCCGTATATGAATACCAGGGTAAAAACGGCCACGATTGCCAGTTCCAGAAGTCTCGGGTTTTTGCGTGTCTGGCTTTTCCGTCGAGCGGATTTGGATGATTTTCTTGTGGTTTTCTTAAAAAACATAATGATCACTGAGGATAATTATTGAGTCACATAATTCCATGAGTTAATATTGCCACCAGTAGGGGGACCGATAAAGATTGTCGGAGTAAAAACCGGGGCCTCCGTATAACGAATTGAATCCCACCGAGATATGAAAATTATCCGACGGACGATAGTCCAGCCTTGCACCCGGCAGAAAAATCGCATCGGCATTTTTGGTTCTGTCAAACAGACCGCCCGGATTATGAGCGATACCGACTTTCATATTCAATGAAAGACTCGGTGTAATCTCATAGAAAATGTTTCCCGTATACATGCCGATTGATCCAGAACTTCCGGCACCGGAATAAAAGGTCATAGAATATGAATGAGACCATTGCAGTCGTGAAAAGTCGATAAGCGAAAACGGCCTGTCAACCGGTCTAAGACCCAGATAGTCTTTTTTTATTAAACCCAGTTCAGCCTTGTCGGTAAACTGTGCCACGGTGCTTGAAGCGGCAACCAAAAGAATCAGAGCAAATATAACTATGGTTTTTCTCATCGGTCCCCTCATATAGCAGGTTCTATTTTAAATACGAAGCAGGTGTTTCTTTGTCAATTTAAAATATTACCCCAAAATAAGTTATTTAATCAGGCTTTTTTCTATAAACTTAGACAATTCAAAAGTGATTCGGTTTATTTTTTCTTTTGCCTGATGGCCCTTTCAGCTTCTTTCAGTTGGTTTGCCGAATTAACTCCAATCGCTTCGGTAGGATCGGCAGCTTTCCAGACGGCGCAGGTTTTATTCCATCCCCGCAATATCCTTATTGTATCGGTAAGGTAGTACTCTTTCTGGACATTGTCATTCCCTATTTCGTGAAGGGCCCCGAAAAGATCCCTGCTGTTGAAACAAAAGGTCCCGGAATTTATTTCGGCAATTTTTCGTATTTCTTCATCGGCGTCTTTATGTTCGACAATATCCAGCAGAATATCGCTATTATCTTTTCGAACGATGCGTCCGTAACCGGCCGGATCATCGAAAACCGCCGAGAGGCAGGTGGCCGAAGCCTTATTTCGATTATGAATCTCGAAAAGGTCCTTTACCGTTGCGGCCTTCAAAAACGGCGCATCACCGGCGGCGACAAGAATTGTCCCGTCAAAATTCTTCAGTATATCCTCAGCTATCAGGACGGCATGTCCGGTACCAAGCTGTTCTTTCTGCCAGACAAATTCCACGTCTGAATCGGACAACTCTTCAATAACCAGATCACCCTTATAGCCGATGACCATAATGATCCGGTCGAATGGTACCGCCGAAAGGTTATTCAAAAGAAGCCGAATTATCGACACCCCATTTATCTTATGAAGAACCTTGGGCAGATCGGATTTCATACGTTTACCCTTGCCGGCCGCAAGGATAATTGCAGCAATTTTTTGATTCATATTTTCGGAGTCAGATAATTTCGTTGTTCTGATTAACCTTGACAATCTTTGGAGTAATATCGCAAGCTTTCTCGTTTTCTATTAACCCATAGGAAATGATAATTATCAGGTCGCCTTTCTTGCCTTTATGAGCCGCGGCGCCGTTCAGGCAGATCACACCTGAGCCGGGCTCGCCTTTTATCACGTATGTCTCAAGTCTTTCACCGTTGGTTATATTGACAACGTGAACCTTTTCATATTCGACAACATCTGCGGCCTTCATCAGGTTTTCGTCAATAGTTATAGAACCCTGATAATCAAGGTTAGCCTCCGTAATGGTGGCCCGATGTATTTTCGATTTACATATCGATATCAGCATGTCAGCCTCACCTATGTATATAACAGCGCCCAAATATAATTGTTTCCGCTAACTTGGCAAGACAGAATTCACCCCTTTTCATTTTTCCACAAAAAGAAATATATCAGAAATCCCGGCCGGTTTCGGGAAAACGGCCAATTTTGTGTTTTATTTTACCAATTCGCTCTTGAGAAAATCAATTACTTCGACCGGCGTCGGGTCAATCTCGTTTAGGAGCGCCAGATAAAGCGAGGCGAAATCGCCCAATTGTATAAGCGAAAATATACGGCCCAGTCTGAACTCGCCCAGTGAGTTGACATCAATTACCTCAACTCCAAGTTTTTCAAAAACCTGCCGGACAATTTCCATGCGGCGGGCAACCCGTTCATGATCCTCGTTGTTTCTGAGATAAATGATAATAAGTTTATCTTTATAAGTCTCAATAACTTTCCAGCCAACCAGCTCATTGTGGTTGAACTCGGGAAATTGGTTATTAAAAGCCAGACATTTGGCGTTTTCGCAAATTTGGCCTTTCCAGCGAGTACCGACAGCATCGGTAAACTCCGGGCCGGTATATATTATCGGGATTTTGCCGTGCATCCGCTGGGCCAGTTTCTTGGCCGGGTTCTGATCGGCTTCAATCTCGGCGGCGTATTGCTGGCGATAATGCTTCAGGTTTTCAACCAGCCGGGAGATATCATTATCAACCGGACCGATAAAGCCGATTTTGGAAAGGAAATAAAGAAGCGGAATAAAAGAGAAGCCCAACGCCGCTCTAGGGGGATATCCCTTGGGCAATGTGGCCAGCATCAGATTATTCTCACTGGCCATCTTCGCAACTTGTCCGCCTGAAGTGAAACAGGCAATTTTGGCTTTTCTGCTTAAGGCATCCTCAAATGCGGCCAGGGTTTCCTCGGTATTACCGGAATATGATGATATAATCACCAGGGAATTTTGATTGACAAAGGCCGGGAGGGCATAGTTGCGGCAGATATGGAAGGGGACGGGAACCTTATCGGCGATATACGAGCGCACCAGATCGCCGCCAATAGCCGAACCGCCCATGCCGACCACAATAATATGGGCAATGTCATTGTAATATCCCGGATCCGGCTTCAGCGCGGCGCCTATTTTGGCGGCCTGTTCAACCTGATCGGGGAAGTTGTAAATTTTGTTATACATTCCCGACGGATCGACCGCCTTTATCTTTTCAACTGTTTCGGTTGCAATCATGATACCGTTCCCCAGCAGGTTAAATTGACATATTGAATTCAAGCAGTTTGCTTTCAACTTCCTTAAGGGTTTTCGCCCTAAGGACATTATCGGCAAGATCGCGGGCATCTTCATAGCGTATGCGGGATATAAGGTTGCAGGCATTATGAAGCTTCGTCGGATTCATGGATAAGAGGGTCATTCCCATGCCTATTAAAAGCGGGATAGCCAGGATATCCCCTGAAATCTCTCCGCATATATTCACCGGAATACTATACTGTCTGGCCGCGTCAATGCAAAATTTGTACAGTTTTATAACCGCCGGGTGCATCGGATTGAAGGCTTTTAAAAGTTTCCGATTATCACGGTCAACCGCCAGAGTGTATTGCGTCAGATCGTTGGAGCCGATTGAAAAAAAGTCGACTTTTTCCGCCAGTTGGTCGGAGTTTAATGCTGCTGAAGGGACCTCAATCATAATTCCGATTTTTATATGGCTGTCAAATTTACAGTGTTCCTTGCGAAGCCCGACCATGGTTCTTTTAATCAGGTTGGCGGCTTTACGCACTTCAGAAATATCGGTCACCATCGGCAGGAGGATTTTAACATTTCCCCGGTGTGACGCTCTCAGGATGGCCCTGATCTGGCTGCGGAATAATTTTGGCATATCCAGCGCCGATCGTATCCCGCGCCAGCCGAGAGCCGGATTCTTCTCCTGTCCAAAACGATCATTTTTGTAATACTTATCCGAGCCGAGATCGAATGTTCTGATAACAACCGACTGAGGGGAATACGTTCCGGCCACATAATCGTACAGCTCAAACTGTTCCTCTTCGGTAGGGAAGCTTCCTTTCTGAAGGTAAAGAAACTCTGTCCGATATAACCCGATCCCGACATTGTGCTTGGGAAGAATTCGATCTGCCGGTCCGGGAAGGTTAATATTGGCCGCCAGGTATATTTTAACATTATCCTTTGTTCGAGGGGGAAAATCAGGGAGTTTTTTCAACTTGGTCAGAGGCAGAGCTTTAAGCGATGCTTTCTTTTTAAGTAGTTCGTTCCAGACATCATCAGGCGGGTTGACCGTTACTTCGCCTGTGTCACCGTCAACAATTATCCGATCGCCGGTTTTTACCCTCAAGTGAGCATTTGGTGCGGCCACGATAGTTGGGATTAAAAGAGACCTGGCAACCAGCGCCATATGTGACGTGGAACTACCTTCCGATGTAACAAAGGCGCGCACTTTGCGATCATACAGGTTCAGTATTTCAGCGGCGGTGAAATTTTGTGCCACGACAATAGTATCCGGCGGATAGGCGCCGTCTCTGATCTCGCTGTGTCCCCTTAACTGGTTTACAACCTTCTTGGAAACAGCTTCAATTTCATAAACCATCTGACGCATATAGACGTCTTTCGATTTCTTGAGAGGTATTACCGATTTTTCAACCAGCATGCTGTAGGCAAATTCCGCGTTACGGCGCGATGAGCGGATCTGGTCTTTGACCTTTTTCAAGAAAGCCTGATCCGAGACAATCATCAATTGGGTATCGAAAATCCTGGCGGCCGGTCCGCCGACTTTTTCGCCCGCCATCTTTTTCAGACGGTTGATTTCCAGTAGTGTTTCATTTATCGCTTCGTCAAGCCGGATGATCTCGGAGGCCACCTGGGCGCGGTCGAGAACTCGTTCGCCGACCGACTGCTCCCAACTGTAAACAACTCGAGTGGTGCCGAACGCCAGACCGGGTGAGGTGGGGATACCTTTTAGAGTATATGTTTTTTTGCCGATTGTCATAAATCATTATACCTTATAATTATCCAGAATGTTGCACTCTGAATGATAACGGTCTCCGGACTGGAAATGCAACTACTTTATAAATTCTTGAGATCGCCGAATCCGGAGCTTATCAGATTCGCCAGCGACTCAACAGCTTCATCTTCATCCTCGCCGTTGGCGTAAATGGTCAGGTTCGCACCCATCTCCGCCGCCAGCATCATGACCCCCATAATTGATTTGCCGTTGATTCTCAGCCCGTCCTTTTCCAGTTCGATTTCCGCTTTGAACCGTGTTGCGTGCGAGACAAACATGGCTGCCGGTCGGGCATGCATCCCGAGCCGATTGACGACTTTCACTGATTTCTGTACCATTTATCCGCTCAGTTCAAAATAAATCGTTTACCGGACAGTTCCTGTATTATACCACGCAATTCCAGCGCAAGCAAGATCTGAAGTAATTCCGAAACCGGAGTGTTCAGTTCACGTGAAAGAACATCAATATGCACCGGGCCGTCGCCAAAATGATTGAGGATACTCTTCTCGGTATTGGTCAGATTCTCGGTCTTTCTGACCTGGGCGGCGCGGGCATTGTGAATCAGGCGGGGAAGCTGTTCAAATATGTCATTAACAGACATCAGAAGCTCGGCGCCATCTTTAATAAGCCTGTTTGTTCCTTTGCTGTATTTGGTTCGGGGCGGGCCGGGGACGGCGAAAACCTCGCGATTCTGGGCTAACGCATGTGAGGCGGTGGAGAGGGCGCCCGACCGTTCAGCGGCTTCGACCACCACCACCCCCTGAGCCAGTCCGGAGATAATCCTGTTTCGGCGTGGAAAATTGTGTGCGCCCGGAATAGTGCCCGGCAGAAACTCAGAAATTATAGCGCCGGATTCTCTTATTCTAAAAGCCAGATCCTTGTTTTCGGGCGGGTATATAGTATCCAGTGATGAACCGAAAACAGCGATTGTTCTCCCACTGGCATCCAGCGCTCCCCTGTGTGCCGCCGTATCGACCCCGCGCGCCATACCGGAAATAACGGTGACTTTTCTTTGCGCCAGCGCTTCGCCAAGCTGTTTGGCGAACAACCGTCCGTTTTCAGTGCCATCACGGGAACCGACAATGGCGACCGCATTGGCATCGGCCGGAACCAGACTGCCGGCATAAAACAGATACGGGGGCTTATCCTGAATATTTTTTAACGGTTCGGGATATTCGGGATCATTATAAAGTACGAAATTCCATTCCCGTTTGATGATATCCTCGACAATACTTTCCGCTTCTGATCGATTCAGATTTTGATAAATTAACTCGGCCAGAGTTCTTCCCAGCCCGGGGATTTCAGATATATCGTCCTTTGATGCCGACAGTACCTCGGCGGCAGAGCCGAAATGGTTTATCAGATTATACAAACGATTGGGTCCCACGCTTGGAATGGCAGCGAGGGTGATCAGGTCAATCAGTTTCTCTATCTTCTCGGTTGCGGTCAAGGCAGTCTTCAATCCTGTTTAAAAGTCCATCAATCCCCCGGCCCGACTGAGCCGAAATTAAAATATAATCAGGGTCGATCTTTTTTGAAATCACTTTTAACGAGTCGTCATCGTAAAGATCAATCTTGTTTATGGCTACCAGCGACGGTCGTTTGGCCAGCGTGTTGTCGAATTCCCTGAGCTCTTTTTTGAGAATACGAAGCGTTTCGTCAATATCATCGGAGAATATATCTACTATAAATAAAATAAGCCGGGTTCTCTGAATATGTCTCAGGAATTGCAGACCGAGTCCCTTGCCATCGGAGGCTCCCTCGATTATCCCCGGGATATCGGCTATGACAAACGATTTGAACGAGCGCAGACGGACAATGCCGAGATTGGGAACAAGAGTGGTGAACGGGTAGTCGGCGATTTTCGGATGGGCCTCGGATAGCCGGGCCAGAAGGGTCGATTTGCCGGC
>DAOWOO010000149.1 GCA_030642025.1 Candidatus Zixiibacteriota bacterium
CCCATTGCCATCTGGGTCAGGTCGTTGGTCCCGAAGCTGAAAAACTCGGCTTCCTTGCCGATCTCATCGGCGGTAAGCGCGGCGCGTGGGATTTCAATCATGGTCCCGACCAAATACTCAAGGTTTTTCAACTTATACTTCTTGATTGTTTCATTGGCGATCCGTTCAACAATCTCTTTCTGATTCTTGAATTCATTGACATGCCCCACCAGCGGGATCATGATTTCCGGGATTACCTTTTTCTTGTCTTTAGCCAGTTCGCAGGCGGCTTCGATAATCGCCCGAACCTGCATTTCGGTTATCTCGGGATAGACGATTCCCAGCCGGCAACCGCGATGGCCGAGCATCGGGTTGATTTCCTTAAGCTCATCGATTCGCAGAAGAGTCTTTTTCTTTCTGGCCAGAAGCATATCGTAGTTTTCGTCTGTTTTATCAAGCTGGGCGATCTCTTCCGTAATCACGGCCTTATCCGGCAGGAATTCATGCAAAGGCGGGTCGAGCGTTCTAATCGTCACCGGAAGTCCATGCATTACGGCAAACAGACCTTTGAAATCGGCTTTCTGGAACGGGAGCAGTTTATCCAGCGCTTCCTGTCTTTCTTCAGGCGAATCGGCCAGGATCATCTCCTGGACAATCTGAAGGCGATCCTCGGCAAAAAACATATGTTCGGTGCGGCACAACCCGATCCCTTCGGCGCCGTACTTGCGCGCCTTGAGAGCATCGGGAGGCGTGTCGGCGTTGGTGCGGACCCGCAATCTCCGGATTTCATCAGCCCAGGACATATATTCGGCAAACTCGCCGGACAGCTCCGGTTCAATAGTCGGGACACTGCCCAAAATCACCTCACCGGTTGACCCATTAATAGTGATTACTTCCTTTTCCTTGATAATCAGGCGACCGATCTGAAGCTGTTTTTTAGACTCGCTCACACGGGCCATTTCGCATCCGGCGACACAGCATTTACCCATGCCGCGCGCCACCACGGCGGCGTGAGACGTCATACCGCCCCGTGAAGTAAGAATACCCACGGCGGCATGCATCCCCTCGATATCATCAGGATTGGTCTCCTGACGAACCAGGATGACAGGGTATTTAGGCTTGGCCGACGCGACAGCATCCTCGGCGGTGAAAAAGATATGACCGGAGGCTGCTCCGGGCGATGCGGAAAGTCCCTTGGCAATAACATCGTATTTAGCGGTGGGATCAATGCGCGGATGCAGCAGCTGATCGAGTTGGGCCGGTTCGATCCGCATAATCGCCTCTTCTTTTGTAATCAGCTTTTCTTTGACCATATCAACCGCAATTTTCAGAGCCGCCTGAATCGTCCTCTTCCCGGACCGTGTCTGAAGCATATAAAGTTTGCCTTCCTGGATGGTAAACTCGAAGTCCTGAACATCACGGTAGTGTTTTTCCAGTTTCGTGGTAATAGTGCGCAGTTGCTTGTACATCTCCGGCATCTCTTCGGCCAGTTGGGTGATAGGCTGCGGCGTTCTGATTCCGGCGACGACATCCTCGCCCTGGGCATTGACAAGGTACTCCCCGTAAAATTCTTTTTCACCGTTGGCGGGATTCCTGGTAAAACCTACCCCGGTCCCCGATGAGTTGCCCATATTCCCGTAAACCATTGCCTGCACCGTAACGGCGGTACCGAGATTACCGGGAATATTGTTCAATCGACGATAACTTATGGCGCGGGGATTATTCCACGAACGGAATACGGCGTCACGGGCCATGCGAAGCTGGATATAGGGATCATCGGGAAAGACCTCACCGGTTTTGCGCTTGATAATAGCTTTGAACTTTTTGGCAATATCATTGAGATCTTCAACCTGGAGCGATGAATCCTGTTTGATTTTACGCTCCCTTTTTCTTTTCTCAATAACATCCTCAAATTTATCTTTATCGATACCAAGGACAACATTGCCGAACATCTGCACGAAACGCCGATAAAGATCATAGGCGAACCGCCTATCGCCGGTTTTCTCGGCAAGACCTTCAAGGGTGTCGTTGTTCAGACCGAGATTCAGAACAGTATCCATCATGCCGGGCATGGAGAATTTGGCTCCCGAACGAACTGATACCAGAAGAGGGTTTTTCGGATTGCCGAATTTTAAGCCGGTAATCTTCTCAATCATCCTGATGTAATTTTCCATATCGGCGTCAATATCTCTGGGTATCTCAAGATTGTTTTTGTAAAACAGAGCACAAATCGCAGTGGTAATGGTAAATCCCGGCGGAACAGGAATACTTGCCCGACTCATCTCAGCCAGTCCGGCACCTTTTCCACCCAGCAGGTCACGCATGGAGGCGTCGCCATCGGCCTTACCCCCGCCGAAAAAGTAATATGGCTTGTATTTCAGATCATGCTTTTCGGTTTTCTTCTTTGATTTTCCCGTTTTACTTACGGTAATACGCGTTGTGGTAGTTTTCACTGCTATCTTTTTCCCCTTTACTGATGTTGTCCCGGTAGCTGTTGTAGCTACTTTGGTTACACGTTTTTTGGTAGTGGTTTTCTTCTTTGCTGATTTTACGCTTGTCGGTTTCCCGGAAGCTGTCTTCCGTGCCGCGGTCTTCTTTTTTAATGATTTACCGGCTATAGTCCTTCCAAATTTCGATTTCTTTTTCCCGGCGCTTTTGGGTGGTGCGCTCTTGCGTCGCTTGTTTATGGCAACCATCTAAGCCTCCCTGTGGGTTTGGCGATTTTGTATAAAAGGATAATTATGTTATACGGGGAAAATCAATAAAAAAAGGCGGTTAAGGCAAATAAATTGCCTTAATCGCCCAAAGAAACCTTGCCGGCCGCTCACATGGTGAATAATCTCTCGCCGCTGATGATTTTCTCCAACATTTTTACGGTTTTTTCCACCGGAGCATGCATAATATCAGCCGTATTGAAAGTCGAGCGAACAACCTCACGCGGGCAGACGAAATTAGCCTTCCCACGCCCCCCTCTGGCTTTCTTTTTGTGGGTCAAATTGTACTGCCGTTGATATTCTTTGGCTTTTTCTTTATGCACTTGATAATATCGCCGCTGGTATTCACGACGCGCTTCCGGGGTAGATAGCTTGCCAGTGCCTTTTTTCCTCCCCCTGGTACCAGTGCCAGATGAATCGGACATCCTTGCCATCCCCACCTCGCTTTCAAAAAGACGGGTTAGTTACCCTTTCAAAATATTATACCCACCGATTCAGGAAATACTATATATAGAGATACAAACAATATTTCGGTTTGTCAAGGAAAATCTTGCATTGACCCCAAAATATCTCATGTAATTATACCCTATTAAAGAAGTTAGCGATACCCTAAAAACAATATTTCATAACCACCTGTTACTTATGCAACTATGGGGCATATATTCAGATGTGTAGCCCGTAAGGTAACAGGACCCTGCAAATATTGCAGGGTCCTGTTACAATTATTAAACGTAAGATATTAGCTTTCGGTTCCACGACGAGATACGAAACGGAATATTTCGTAAGCGGCAAGGGCGCCGAAAATGCCGATTGTAATGATCCATAGTAGGGTGAAACTACCGCTGACGCCGCTCCAGGCTGTCCCGGTCCAGTCACCCAGGTACTGAATTCTCTGAACTAAAAGCGAAATACGGCCCATGACCGTGTAACCGAATGATGCACCGAAACCGATCATCAGTATCCAAATACCAAACCGCGCCACTCCCTTGAAAGCGCCGGTGTGTTCTTTGGAAAAGTAGAAATAAAAGAGCGCCGCGATTGTGCCGCAAAATATAATCAGTTGTGACAGTCCCGAGGCCGGATTCAAAAGGCTTCCACCAAAGAAGTTGCCCCATTCAACGACTCGCATTGATGAGTACAACTGTATGTTGACATTATTTCTCATAACCAGCGGTACCGAAACGCCCGTGGCAATACCCATATAGAGAGCAATCGGCCAACGGCTGATCCACGACCATTTGCGGGAAAAACGGGTCCACATCATTATTCCCAGCAGGGCCGGAATAAGGTACCACCAACGCATGGAGTTCACCCAGAGAAAATACCAGTCGCCATCATTAAGGCGATCAAAGAGAATTGGCTGCAGTCCGTTATGCCAGAGAATAATAACAAAATAACCGGCGGAAACGCCAACGACAAGGTGCTCGGCGAATTTATAGAATGGACTATCCTTGTACAGAAATGAGAAAGTACTCAAGGTTAAGAACGCGCCCAGCGTTGTCCATAGAAACGTTCCCAATGACATTGCTTCCATTATAAACTCACCTCCTTATAGATTCTTTTTCCGGCGGGTCACCAAAAAACCGACATTCCCGATCACAATAAACAGGATTATAACTGCGTGAGCATATAACTGAACCCGCATCCCGTCAATTGCCGGACCTGGATTATCAACCAGTTTTTCGTATTGAGCCGCCCCCAGAAGTCCGCCCATTAGCCCGAAAACTTGTCCGGAGTTCAGATACGGATAGTAGTCGGCGCCCATGACACCGGTCATACCCAGCGCTACGGGGACACCATAACGACCCTCACCATAGATTATCCACATGTCGGCAACATTTCCGGCCGCCAATTCAATAACACACTTGACCTGGTCGTAATTCAGCACCCCTTTCATCATCGGTATACTATCGAGAGGGGTTCCATAATAATCGGCCGGGAAAGGAATCCTGAAATTCTGCCCCATTCCCAAAATAACCAATCCGGGATACGGTTTATAGCCGAGGAAAACATAATCGATACCGTTGACAATTTCGCGTCCGGGGTAGAATATACCGTTATAAGTCTTGTCAATGCGCATCGAATCAGAAATGTCGCGGATAGCCTGGTCGGCCATACCGGGGCCATTCTGCGATAAAGTAACGAAGATCACCCTGAGTTTCTTGCGAAAGGCCTGCTCGGCGACGGCATAGGCCATCGGGTGTAACTCGGCCAGTGCGTTGGGATCATAGTCGATTCCAAGGAATATAATATC
>DAOWOO010000413.1 GCA_030642025.1 Candidatus Zixiibacteriota bacterium
CCGGTCGGGTTTTCGAGCTGAAGGCTATGCCGACCAGACAGGCCCGTTCGGCACGCTGTTCAACGTTATGCGCCATATCGTTAATATAATACGATCAAACGGTAATACTGTTTATTATTTTACTTTGTTTTAGGGATTCACGTCCGGTTTATAAAGTTTCTGAGGCAGCCGATATTAACAGTATGCTTCTTGTACAAGGAAAAATCAGGTACCCCATCGGACTGGCACATACGGTAATTTTCTTTTTGTTATTTCTGGCTGTTTTCAGTCAGGTTCAGGCCGGAACCGATAAGCCTCTCATTTGCGATTACTGCAAACGACTGATAACCGATGGAAAGTACATAGAGGCCAATGGCAGGTACTACCATGTCGATCATTTCCTTTGTGATAACTGCCGAACATCTTTATTGAACAAGAAGTATATCGCCGTCGACGGAAAAAAGTATTGTACAAAATGCTACGCTAAACTAATTCTTCCCAAATGCGCATACTGCGGCAAGGCAATTGAAGGGAAATACGTGGAATATGACGGTCAGATATACCACAAGGATTGCTACCTGAATCATAAGGCTCTTCGATGCAGTCTGACCGGGGAATTAATAAACGGAGAATACCTGATCGATTTCTGGGGCAATGTCTATGACAAACGTCATCTTGGTCAACGCCCGACCTGCGAATACTGCGGACGATTTACCTCTATCCGGCTGACCCACGGAGGCGAAACGTATCCCGACGGGCGGCATATCTGCGGTCTCTGCATGAAAACAGCCGTCAACAATCCCAATCAGGCCGAACGCCTGATGGAAAAAGCAAGACAGATATTAAAAAACTACGGCATCAATATCGCCCACCGGGTAATCAATCTGCACCTGGTCAATCTTGATCAATTGCATGACATATCGCCATCGCAGTCCTCCGACGAACGGGGTCTGGCCAATTACCGGATGGTGGAAACTTCGACCTACCGTGTCAGTGAATTTGATATTTATATACTGAATGGAATGCCGAAAATAGATTTTATGGCTGTGGCCGCTCATGAGTTGATGCACATCTGGCAGTATTTAAATGCCCCGTTAAAAAACGATCCTGCCTTGTGCGAGGGAAGCTGTAATTATGCATCGTATCTTTTAATGAAGCATTATCCCGGAAAGGATGCCGATTTTCGGATAAAAAGCCTGTTGGAAAATTCCGACCCGGTGTACGGCGACGGTTTCCGCCGGGTCAAACGTATGGTTGATGAGCGGGGGATTGGCTACTGGCTGGAACTTCTCAAAGATAACCGGGAGTTCACAGCAGGTTATTAGTGATTTACCACGATGAAATATAAGGGCTTGCCGGCGGTTCAATTGACCTGATGCTGATCGGATGAATTACCGGTATGCTGTCAAATACGAAACTGTCAATAATCATCCTCTCCGGATAGACGACGCCCTGGATTTCAATCCAGTTGTCTTCCGGGATAGAGGCCATATCAGGATTTCCCGCCACCGGCAGGCTCATTGGCATGGCATGGGCCGCACAGCAGGAAATCACAAAACGATATATGAAAAAATACCCTGATGGAAGAGCGGCATCGTGCGACAGACGTCCGGTGACAATGATATTTTTCCCGATCAGCGAGTCTATATTCGTCTCGATGTCCATGAGTGAAACATTTATAACGGAATCACCGAATCCAGGATAATCGTGATTGTGGTCAAATGGTTGGGCTGTATCTTTTTCACCGGATACCGGCCGACCCTTATCGTGCAATGTTGACTCGACATACGGTACACGTCGGGAGCGGGCATAATTATCCAGCCCGGCCGAGGGGACACCGTAGATATACAACAGCGGTAACAGCAGAAGACCGGTATTAAGCCAGATTTTAACACCCGATTTTGAGTCCTTCCTTCCGGCCGGTCTCAGGAATCCGGCAACCAGAAACACCACCGTTACCGCCAGCGCCGCCATAAGAAGGGGCTGAAAATCCTTCTCAAAAAAGCGAAGGTATCGATCCCCCGTTAATAGCCAGACAAGAGCCATCGCCCAGGCAATAAGTACAATTGCATTATAGAGGTCAGCACGGCCGAAACGGGATATTTTCATGACAGCAGACCCCCCCCGAAATAATGCAGCATCATCATCATGACAAACACGAAAAGGCACATTAACACCGCCAGCGATGCCATCGCTCGTTTTTTCATAAAGCTGACATACATGGCAATCAGTTTCAAGTCAAGC
>DAOWOO010000219.1 GCA_030642025.1 Candidatus Zixiibacteriota bacterium
ACGTCTGCCGTCACTATATTCGCCGATATAGTGTACGGTGACAGTCCTGAAATAACCCAGCCCGGCCGGATTTATCCAGGTCGCTTCGGGGCCGAGGGCATCGGATACGAAACGATGATAGTACACTCCGCCCGGCGGGGATACCTGTTCGGCCCGTACCGCTGTAATTGCAAAAAAAGCAACAATGGTAAAAATGAGTGCGGTTGACGCCTTAATATTCATGTTTCCTCTTATTGCCCGCCCTTAAGGGTAATATCGCCAATTCCACTGATTTTAACAGATATTTGTGAATCGCCCGAACCGGTCACAAATTTAACCCGGCGCGGTTCAACCGCAACCGGCTTGACGAAAATACCCTCAACATGAATTTCCGAGTCGGCATCCACCTGAAGATTGACCGAAGCTGATAAGGGACGAGAAACATTGATGTCGATATCCTCGTTAACATTTGTCACAGATATAACCGATGAGTCCATATTATCCAGAGTCAGCCGTATAGGTGTATAATTACCCTCAATATTAATTCGGCCGCCGGACAGAGTCGCCTTATCCACCCTGATCTTGCCATAGCTGCTGTGAATATCAAGTCCTCCTTCACACCAACTGATAATAATATCGCCGTTATCATTGGAAAAATAAGCCGGCTTTCCCAAGGGTCTGATATTTTCCGCTCGAATACCGGCGCTTTCGGTTTCAATTGAAATCACACCTCGAATATTTTTGACGGTAATATTGCCGTGGGAGGTTGTCAGCTCGACTTTTTCGGTTATACCGCTGACATCAAGACGGCCGAAAGACCGCGTGTTAGAGACTGTTTTGAACGGCCCTTCGATGATAATATCAAAGTACTTGGCATCGATTTCGATATGACTGTCAGGCGGCAGACTGATCTCCCCCTCCACAGTGGCGGAGTTGTCGGTCCTGCTCCATGGTGAGGGATTAAGCGTCTGAAAAAGAAGCTCCAGACCGGACGGGGTATCTCTGAACGTCACCTGAATGAGTTCAGCATAATTAAGAGCCTCCGCCTTTTCGGATGTCCTGAGTAACTTTTTGTATTCAAGGTGGGCCCGATCAACATCAGCGGAGGTGATATACAGTTTACCTCGCAGGCTCTCCACTGACTGAATTCGAATCCGCCTGTTTTCGCTTATTTTTTCATTCAACTCCGTTTTGTGGGTGGCAAATCGATTGCGCCCCTGCCTGATAATTTCCTCTGCCGAGGACATCTGCCAGACTATCAGAAGAAACGGCAGAAAGGAAAACACCCTAAAATATAGTCGCATACTATTTCCCAGCCTTTCTCTCATATAGTGCGCGCATGATTATCGAACCGGCCACTGCGGCATTCAGGGATTCGACATTCGGTTCATGACCGATTCTGATACGCTTGTCTATTAACCGTTTCACCTCATCAGACAAACCCGCTCCCTCCGACCCGATGGCAACAACAACAGTCCCGGCCAATTCCAGATTGTCTATAACCGATTCAGGAGATTCACCTTCCAGGTCGGCGGCAATAAATGTACATGTCTCTTTGTCTATACATTTGTACAATTCAGCTATCGGGCCAACAATCGGCGGGATTCCGAATATTGCCCCTGCCGAGGAACGAACCACTTTACCGTTGTACGGCTCAACGGAATCGGGTGAAAATACGACCCGGTCAAGACCGAAGGCCAGCGCCGACCGGATTAATGTTCCGGCATTGCCCGGATCGGCGATATTATCAAGATACATTATTGTTTGCGGTAAATCCCCCACGCACCCGGCCAGGTTCGTTTCCGGTATTTTAAATAAAGCTACTAATCCCTGGCTGGATCCGGTTTCGGATATCCGGTCAATATCGCGCGAGGCTGTCTTCTGGACAGGCACTCCGAGCTTAATAAGCCTGTTTACCAATACCTTTCCCCGCTCGCCAATCAATGATTCGGAATAGTACGCTTTCAATGGCAGATTTCCGTGACGCACCGATTCTTCCAGGAGCCTGACCCCCTCGGCAAGAAACTGGCCGTCTTTTTTGCGGCCTTTACCGGTATGTAGTGACCTTAGTCTTTTCCTGTCTGTATGTGACAATGGCGACATTACGCTTGCGTTCACCTCTCCAATACCTAATTATGTAAAAATGGAAATCGGCTGACAGGTTTGCAAGTGAAAACTATATATATATTAACGCTGACATTTATCCTGACGACGTTACCCGCTATTGCCGCTGATACAACCTTTATAAGCTACGGTTGGGATGGAAGGTGTTTTCATCAGCCGGATGACAGCCCGTCCATCGGATTGGCCCTTTCCGGAGGAGGGGCGCGCGGACTTGCCCAGGTGGGTGTACTCAAGGCCTTTGAGGAAGCCGGTATAAATATCGGAGCCATTGCCGGCACATCGATGGGCGGCATTATCGGCGGGCTATATTCGGCCGGATATTCCGCCGATGAACTCGATTCTATCATCGCCGGCATTGATTTTGGTGCTTTTTTCTCTAACCGGCCGACACGAACCGCCATGTTTCTGACCCAGCGGCCGGAAAAAGAACGGTATCTGTTTTCAATCCGTTTTGACGGTTTTGCCCCGTACATCCCCAAAGCCCTGACCGCCGGACAGAGATTGTCAGACCTCCTCCTGAAATACACACTTAAACCGAATTACATCTCCGGCGGCGACTTTTTGAAACTTGAAATTCCCTTTCAGGCGATAACCACCGATATTGTTTCCGGCCAGGAGGTTATCCTTTCGGGTGGCAACCTGGCCGACGCCATGCGTTCCACAATGGCTTTTCCCCTGGCTTTCACCGGCGTGGAAACCGACGGACGGATACTCATGGACGGCGGCATGCTCAACCCGGTGCCGGTCGATGTTGTCCGGGATATGAATCCCAATCTCGACATGGTTGTTGCCGTCAACACCACCAGCTATCTGCTCCCCGGAGAAAAAATAAATACTCCAATTGATATTGCCAACCAGGTCACCTCCATTATGACCATGGAAAAAAAAGATGCGTCACTGGCCGAAGCCGATATTGTTATCACGCCGGAAATTAACTCTATAGAATCAACCAATTTCGACAAGATACGGTTGTTGATTGATAAAGGGTACCGAGCCGGCCACAAAGCCGTCTCAAAGATAAGAGCCAGACTGGTCGAAAATAATGCCGATGATACTCTTTTTATCCAAAGCATTACATTGATAAACCCCGGTAACATGCACGATACCGCTGACTTTCCGTTGAAATCCGGTGAAACAGTTACCCGAAATCTCATTAAAAAGTCCGCATGCTGGATTTACAAAGAGTTTGAACTGTTTTTTGTCTCAGTAAGAATTGTGCCGCTGTCCGACACTGTTTCAGGGTATATGCCGGTTGCCCTTCATATCAAAATGATTGATAAACCCGAATTATCCGCCTTAAGCTTCGGGATTGAAGGTAACACTGTTTTCAGTGATTCGGATATTGTAGCTCTGTTGACCGGCGCCAATTCGCACCTGTCGGCTGATAATACCACCCGATTCTGCGACAGTATTATTACACTGTATAACACCCGGGGATACGACCTGGCGCATGTCAGCAAATTCAAATTCATACCGGAAAATAACATCGCCCTGATCACCATCGACGAAGCCATTATTGAAAGCATTGAAATAGACGGCAATATCCGCACTCGCGACTGGCTGATCCGCTCGTATTTTCATCCGCATTCCCGCAAACCTCTGAATCTTCGTGAGGCCCGTCGCGGGATCGTCAATATTTACAGCACCGATTTGTTCGACCGGGTAACCATGAATATCCTGCCGGGCCGGAAGGGAGCCCAAATCCGGATAAATGTCGAGGAAAAAAAATACACCCAGATACGTCTGGGCTGGCACTGGGATGACGAGTACGAAAGCGAGGAATATGCCGAGTTTCTCGATGATAATCTTTTTGGCGCCGGGCTTGAATATCTTCTGCATGCGCGCTATTCGCCGCGCCGCCAGCATTACACCGCCCGGTTCAAGGCCGATCGCCTTTTCTCCACCTATCT
>DAOWOO010000368.1 GCA_030642025.1 Candidatus Zixiibacteriota bacterium
AATATATACTCCTTCTCCGCCGGCATGTTTATACCCGCCGGTTCCAACCAGCATATCGGCCTGCTGAGAACCGTGCGGCCCCCAGTGAATTGTCAATAGGACTTCACTATTATCTGTCATGGGTTGGTCTATCGCTTCTGCTGTTCGGGTTGCCGCCTGATGACACAAGGCGCAGATATTCGATCTACTTCGGTTGAATGTCTCGCCATTGATTAGATTAACCTGATCGGTAAAACGGACCAACCAGTTCCAGGTCGTATGGGGAGCATGACAGGCGAAGCAGCCTATTTCAAGGGGGTACGCAATAGTATCGGGATCGCCGGAAAGAGACTGCACAAACCCCTGTGTCGTATGGCATTGGGGGCCACAGGCTGATGAGATATTATCTCCGATCATGGTGTCGACAAGATTCCCGGCGGCATGCCCGGAATAGGCCCACTGGTGTTGAGCAATGGGCATTTCATCGTTTACATCACTGTGACAGGCCGCCACGCAGGAGCTGTCACGAATCGTATCGTAATAATATATATTGTTTTCCTTGGTTACCAGTTCGTCGCAACCTGGCAGAATAGCGGTTATGGAAATCAGGGCCGCCAATAACAGCAAAAATAACGGCAATAGTCTCTTCATGATAGTATATCCTTAATTATAAATCTTATTCTAAAAAAGGGCGATGCGGCAGTTTTGTCAATCAAATAAGGAGTTACAATAACAAAAGACAGTTAAAATATTCGGGCTGTTGTTTCCTGATGGAACCAAATACCGGCCGGATTGTTAAACAGATGACGGTCCGCGTCTTTTGACGTCTGTTAATATGCTTGACTTGCAAATCGGAATTGCCTATTTTGGCGCGAAATGGAGGTGTTGATCCGAGACTTGATAACGGATACTTTAACTGCAAAATGGTAGCTTAATTGATTTTGACCATCATGTTTCCGAGCCAGACATTACCGAAAGGTTGTGGCTGTTTTTTTTATCGATTCATACCTCGGATATTTCTATTTGCGCTTCTTCTGTCAGCGATCGGCCTGCCGTTATCACAGGCGGCCATTCTTCCCAAAGCCTTTGATGACCCATTCCTGGATGCCGGATTGCCGGATATTACAGTCGTTGACATTATCTCGCATGATGGAGCCGTCTGGCTGGCCACGGGAGCCGGAGTAACTTTTACCACAGATGATGGCACCACCTGGAATACATATAATGTTGCCAACGGTTTGGTTTCCGAGGAAATTTCCGCAATTTTCTCAGCCGGGGAGACTCTCTGGGTAGCCACCAATCATAGTGTCGAAATCGGTCAAGAGTTGTTTCCGTATGCTGACGGCTTGTCGTTTAGTGCTGATAACGGATTTACCTGGGATACGATTATGCCGGAAGGATCGTTCGGAGGGCAGGCGGTAACTTATGATTTAACCGGTGTGGATAGTGTCCTGTTCGGTGCGTCATGGGCGGGCGGACTTTACGGTAGTTTCGACGGTGGACAAAACTGGCAGAAATATTACGCTACCATAGCCGATTCGCTGAAGCCTCTGGAGCGGTTGTCCAACCTCTATTTTTCGGCGGCGATCGATACTTTCCACCAGGATTCCCTGGTGCTCTGGGCCGGTACGGCCAGCGGACTTCATCGATATGTCTGGGCGCCGGCATATGCAAAATCAGCCTCAAATACGATATATGATATTTTTGCAGCCGATGAGTACGTCTTTTTCTGCGGGGACAGCGGCCTGTCCCGGCTGACTTTTATCGACGGGAATCAGATTATACACTCGACTTTTGTCTCCGACGGCCTGCCGGGAATGACAGTTACGGCCGGTTTCTATTTTGGTGACTGGCTTTTTGCAGGCACCCGCGTCAGCTCCGACGGTAATGGTTCCGGGCTGGCGGTGTCGGACGATTTGGGGTTGACCTTCAGCAAGGTGAATGATCCGGCCCTGACGGCACTGGAAGGCGGCAATGGTTTTCCCGAAGGGTTTGCCGAATTGAATGAAATTATATATATGGCCGCCAACGAGGCAGGGCTTTTCAGGAGCATTGATACCGGTCTGACCTGGGAAACGGTGGTTCTTGATACGCTTGTGTTTGATTTAACCAGCGGCCGGAATATTGCGCACTCAGTTGCGCCGGATACAGCCGGCAACAGGTTGTGGGTTGGAACCGACTCCGGGCTGGTGATGCTTGAGTTTAACGATTTGAATGATATTGACTCGGTCGCTTATGTAGTTTTTGCAGAATCGGACAACTCCGGTGCGCGAAGTTTCAAAGTTGATATACAGCACTTCCTTGATACATTGACCGGATTGATAGACTCTATGCGCATCTGGTCGGTCAATCACCCGATCGACCCGGATATCGGCGCCAATGCCGTCTATATCTCTTATGATACGGGTAAAACCTGGTTAACCGATTTTGTCAACCCGGCTGATATTCAGTACTGGGATATCGGTTTTGTTGATTCGATAGTGTACCTGGTCGGTGATTCAATATTTAATTCCAATCCGTCAATTGATAATTCGGGATGGTTTCCTTTTCCCTCATCAATGATTCATGATAGGCTGAATCCCGTTCAGAATTTCGGTTGCTTAACGCTTCGTTCATTTGAAATAGACAATGATACATTTTATATCGGT
>DAOWOO010000358.1 GCA_030642025.1 Candidatus Zixiibacteriota bacterium
ATATTTTCCCGTCGGCAATATCTATAGACATACCATACCCCGAAAACAAACGACAGCATCAACATAACGCCATAGCTGCGTATCGCCACCGGGCCTATTTTGAAAAGTTCCGGATACATCCGTTAATCCTCTTTCTTCATATTTTTGTCGTCGCCTGTTATACACTCAGACGGACGATAATATTTCATTGTCAGCCAGGTCATGGCAGCCCCGATAACCGCTCCGACTATAACATCGGAAACATAATGAAATCGCCCGTAAACCGTACCAAGTGTCAACCCTATATTAATCGGCACGAGCACAATACCGATTTTACGGAAATATTTCAAACAAAATATCATAATAACCAGTGCCACTGCCACATGCGACGACGGCATGCATCCGCCGTGCACCGCTCCCTCGCTTATTACCAGGTCAACAAACGGCCTGAATACCGGCCCGCTTATCACGGTTGTGAATTGATTGGCAAAAAAATACCGCGGCCCTTCAATAGGGTAGAGCATGAATAGCAGATACGATATAAAAAAAGTCGGACAGATCGCCGTCAGGGACATCCTAATTATGTCATATCTTTTCAAAAGAAAAACAGGAATGAAAAAGAACAGTATCATGAGATAGTAACTGCCATAGCAGAACATCAGGATTTCGGTAATCCAGACATTGATAAGATTCTTATCCAGCCAGATAGTCGGATTTACCCCCAGGATTGCTTTCTCAAATTCAGTCAACTGACCGTCAAGAAATTCAGGGGAAAACAATTGCATCAGATGACCGGTTTGCTCATAGAAAAAAGTGAATAACATGGCCGGGTAGAGGAGTCGGATAAAAAGAGTGGTACGACCGGAAGCGTTTCTCAAGAAATATATTATGCCGACAGTGATCGCGGCGAAAACCGCATTCATCAAGAGAGGAATAGCATATATTGCCAGCGGCCGACCGAAAATCAAAATCAGAATGGTCAGAAGAGAAATGTATCCCAGGACGATTTTATCATAGAGAAAGAGTCTGATATTTGTCACGCGGTCTTGCCTTTCTTTCGATTCTTACCCTCGACAACCAGCACTATTTCCCCTTTTAGCTTACGATCTTTTAATAATTCATTTATTTCAGATAACTTCCCGCGAATAAACTCCTCATAAATCTTGGACAATTCACGGGCAATACAGGCGTTTCGGTCGCCGAGGATTTCCAGGCCGTCAGCCACGGTTTTGGCAATCCGGTGCGGTGATTCATAAAATATCAGTGTATGTTCCAACTCCACCAGTTTCAAAAGGCGGTTTTTTCGCGAACCGCTCTTCTGTGGCAAAAACCCCTCGAAAAAAAACCTGTCCAACGGCAGACCCGACCCGGTCACGGCCGGAATCAGGGCATTGGCTCCGGGCAGGGGAGAGACAGTTATATTGTTTTCTATGGCCGCCCGGATAATACGATAAGCCGGGTCGGATAACCCCGGTGAACCGGCATCGGTGATAACCGAAACATCTCCGCCGTTCTGTAATACATCCAGAAGTCTCGGCAGGCGTTTTTCCTCGTTATAATCGTGGTAGCTGATAAGTTTGTTCTTAATACCGAAATAAGCCAGAAGTCGTCCCGAAACACGGGTATCTTCACAGGCGATGGCCTCGGAACCTGCAAGCACATCCAGCGCCCTTTGTGTGATATCACCCAGATTGCCGATCGGGGTCGGCACCAGGTAAAGTGTCCCTGCCATGTTATTGCTGTCAGTCAAATCGTGTTCCTGCCAGATAATATATCTTCATATGAAAATATGACACGGATGTGATGGCGCAAGCAAAATAATCGCCTATTTTGAAAGAGGGCGCATTGACAGATTAAAAAGTGAGGGTTATATTCGGGCAATCAATAAATCAGATAAACAAGGAAGAAGATTATGGCCGGTGTTAACAAGGTAATTCTTATCGGTAATCTGGGCAAGGATCCCGAACTTCGCTATACACCCGGCGGTCAGGCGGTTGGCTCGTTTTCGCTGGCCACCTCGGAGAAGTGGCGTGACAAGGACGGCAATATGCAGGACCGCACCGAGTGGCACAATATTGTGGTCTGGGGGCGTCAGGCTGAAATCGCCAAGGAATACCTGGCCAAGGGCAGGCAGGTATATATCGAGGGTCGCATTCAAACCCGCTCATGGGAGGATAAAGAGGGAAATAAGCGTTACACGACCGAAATCGTGGCCCAGCGTCTCAATTTTCTGGGCGGTCGTGATCAGGGCGCCGGTTCGGCAGGCGGCCCGGCTAATGACAGCCCTCCTCAGGCTCCGCCTTCGGGCGATTTAGCCGGTGAGGACGATGATCTCCCGTTCTAAAGAGTTTTTGTATTAAAAGCAGGTGGCATTTTACATGCCGCCTTTGGAGAGGAATATTCTTTCAGCAGGTCTGAGGATCGACTGAGCACAACATACTAATCTGCATCAGGACGGACTTGACCTGACACTGACGATGGTTATTTTCATAGTAATCAATATTGTGCCCGTGTCATCAATCACAGCCTCCTCAAAGAAAGAAACAGCCTAATCAAGAACTGTTAACCGAGGTTGCGATTTCCGCAGTTTCAGTGCAACTTAGCCGTCTTGATCGACAGCGCTCTTGGCAGTCTCCAACAAGGCGGCAGCGTCAATTGGCTTATCGAAGATAGCAAACGGTTTCTTGATGGCTAAATGTTTGCCGGCAACCCCACTA
>DAOWOO010000466.1 GCA_030642025.1 Candidatus Zixiibacteriota bacterium
CTGCACTTTATCGATCAGAAAATCGGATAACTTGCCGGAGTCTTTCATATAGTTGCTGAAATCCGCGAAACAATAAAATGTGCCATCCGGAACCGTTACCCTGACGCCGTCAAAAGAATTCAAATGATCGATCATAATATTACGGTTATTCTCAAGGGTCATGCGCAGATTTTCCACACTGGATTGAAGACCGTTCAATGCGCCAAGCGCCGCTTTTTGCAGAAGCACAGAAGGACCGGATGTTTGATGTGCCTGAATATTGGTCATGGTTTCGATCAGTTTTTTATTGGCCACTGCCCAGCCGATGCGGTAACCGGTCATGGCATATTGTTTGGATACGCCGTTGATGATGATCAGTTTTGAATTTTCCGACAGGTCTTTGGCATATTTATAGGCAT
Source organism: Candidatus Zixiibacteriota bacterium (assembly GCA_030642025.1). Classification (GTDB taxonomy): domain Bacteria; phylum Zixibacteria; class MSB-5A5; order GN15; family PGXB01; genus DAOWOO01. The sequence continues at coordinate 399 of DAOWOO010000466.1, forward strand.
TGATCGGTTTAAGGCCGTCGAAAATCAAACGGTGATAAATGTCGTCCATGATCAGGTATAAATTTTTCTTTTCGCAGAACTGAACAATATCCGAGATAAATTGTTCGGAATACATTACGCCGCTGGGATTATTGGGGCTGTTTATGATCACGGCTTTGGTGTACGAACCGACGCGCTGTTCGATATCTTCGATACGCGGATGAAAGGAACCGTCCTCTGCCGGCACGGGCACGCCGATAGCTCCGCACAGCTTTGGCATTTCCGGATAACTTACCCAGTAGGGCACGGGAAAAAGAATCTCTTCCTGCTGATTAAGAATAGCCTGCATAGCCACCATAATGGCTTGCTTGGCGCCGCTGGAAATAAGCACATTTTCCGGGGCCACATGGCGGTTGTAAAATTCTTCCGTATAGCGGATAACCGCTTGCTTCATGGGCAAGATACCGTCTGCCGGCGCGTAGCGGATTTCACCGGTATTCAGATGCGCGACAGTAGCCATGATGGCTTCCATAGGCACTTTGCTTTTCGGTTCACCTCCGCCCAGATGAATAACCGGGTCTCCTTTTTCGCGCAGAATAGCCGCTTTTTCATTAAGAGCTAAGGTGGGTGATGCGCTGATCCCTTTTGCAATTTCACTTAAACTCATTTAAATACCTCTAATTTCATTTCGGATACTATTGACTATTATACTATTTAAAGAAACTCTGTCTTATTGAATCAGGATCATCTTGCGTACGTTCACAAAGTCCCCTGCGGAAATTCTGTAAAAATATACTCCGCTTGCTAATCCGGGAGCATTGAAGATAACAGAATATCTTCCCGCCTCTTGTTTCTTTTTCACCAGAGTATGCACATTTTGTCCTAAAGCATTATACACCGATAATTCCACATCATTCGTAATTCGTAATTGGTAATTAATAATTGTCTTTGGATTAAACGGATTCGGATAATTTTGGCAGAGATTATATTTTTTGATTGTATTACCTGGGATATTGTCCTCAATCATAATAATATGATCACAGCTTCCATAATCAAATAAAAAATATAGACCGCAATCTGATTTAAATACATCTTCATGGCTGTGGCCAATATTTGGCAGGACCGCTTGCTTTTGTATTTGCCAGACGCTGTATCCGTAATAGTGCTTA